>JACNJL010000036.1 GCA_014382585.1 Limisphaerales bacterium
ATGCACGCGCGGCAATGATGCAGCTCATCGGCATGTTCGCTAACTATGTTTCGCACCAAGTCATCCTCGTCAAGCGGTTGCCCGATGGCTTGTTAGTGGACAACCGCGCTACCGAAGGCGGCTTGATGGCCGGTGGCGGAGGAGGTGCCGGCACCGTGGCCACGTTGGGCATTCTCTCCAGCATGCTGCTCCCCGCGTTGGCCAAGGCTAAGGCTAAGGCCAATGCCATCAAGAGTGTGAATAATACTAAGTCTCTGGGCAGGGCGCTCATATGGACCGCAGAGGTTAATGATGGAAAACTTCCTGTAGCCAATCGCTGGTGCGACGCCATTATGCCGGAGGCACAGACGCGCAAGATTTTCATCTCGCCTCAGGATCCGTTGGCCAATGCGCACATGGAAAGAAATAAGGCATTCAGCTCCTACGCGATGAATGCCGCTGTGGCGGGCAAAAACTTGGATGAATTGTCGCCTGATACGGTGATGGTTTTCGAGTGCCCGTTGGGCTGGAACGGCTCGGGCGGCTTGGTGGACATTCAGCGTGCCCGCGCCCGTCCGGGCAATTATGGCAGTTTGTCGACCATCGCCGTGACGATGGCTGACGGCTCCAGCCGTCAGGCGCGCTTCGTGGAATTGGGCCGGTTTAACTGGACCGGCCAACGGCGCTAGTTTTTTGTTCCCACACCGCCAGCGGGATTTTTTCCCGCTGGCTTTTTTTGTGTCCTTTTGTCAGAGTGATCACCTCCACCGATGGAAATTTATGTCAAACGTGATGACGGGCAGTTTGGGCCATTTTCGCCCGAGCAAATTGAGGAATGCCTTGCGAGCGGGGCGTTGATCGAGACAGACATCGCTTGGCACGCAGCCTTGCCGGATTGGGTGCCGGTGACGGAAATTCTGGGCACGTTGGATGGCGGTGACGCATCGGTTCCATCAAAGAAGGACGCACCCGCCAAAGCATCACCCGCTAAAACGTCACCTGTCAAAAAGGGTGGAAGTAAAAAATTACTGGTTGCCGGCGTGGCAGCAGTCGTGGTGCTGGGTGCGGCGGCGGCGGTATTGATTCCTAAATTTCTTGGCGATCAAGAGGGGAACCCCCCTTCGGAGAATCAGCCGGGAAAGATTGCCGGTACTCCTAAAACCAACGCGCCGTCAGTGGGCGTTCCTGATCGGGTTGGAAACACAAATTCGCTCTCCGTGCCGCTCGCGCCCAACGGACCTTCGAGCACTTCCTTTGAAGCGGTCACCCAACACCTCGATACCGGCGGCAGTTTTTATTTTTACCTCAGCACCGATGAAGCGCAGGGCTGGGTACGGACGGGTTTTGATGAAGGCGGAAAATTGCTGGAGCAGTTTGGCCCGATGCTCGGCGAGGACGGCGCGGGGCAGGCGGCAACGGGATTGGCTGCCGCCAAGGCATTGTACACGGGCATCGGATTGGACGCCATTGACGGCATCGGCGCAAGCACGCGCAGCCTCGGCGGCGGTCTCAAGCGAAACGTGGCCATGCTCCATCGCGATCCCGCCAAGGGCGAGGGCATTTTGTGGAAAGCCCTCGGCGCCGCGTCGCACGATTTGGACGGACTGAATCTGATGCCCGCAGATACCGTGTACGCCTATCACGGCGATCTTGATGTGGCAGCCATACTCGCTTGGGCGAAAACGATGGTAGCCACCCATCTGCCCGTTGAGGTTACGGAGCAATTCGATGCGATACTCGCCCATCCTCCGGCACAACAAGCCCTCGGCACATACGACGGCGAAGTGGGGGTGTATTTCACGTTGGACTCAGAGAAGATGTTGAAACTGCCCAATCGAGTTGTCGGCGCCACATTGCCCGGCGATGCGCCTGCAATTCCCGGCGGCGTGCCCGCCGTGCCTGGCGAAGGTGGAAAGGAACTCGAAATCCCCGAACCGGGATTGGTGCTCACTCTTAAAGTGAACAACGGTGATTTGATCGCTATGCTCCAGGGCATTACCGAATCGATGGGAATGCCTTTGGTGGAGGTTGATCTCGGTGGAGTGAAAGCATTTCAATTTCCCCAACCCATGCCGTTGCCAGCGCCGGGGATGATCGTGCAGCCGGTGGCATTTCAATCGGGCGGCTACTTGGTGCTGGCAAGCAGCCCCGCACTGGCGGCCAAAGTGATCGCCGCCCAAGCCAATCCGGATGCCGGCCTGCGCGGGACAGCTGAGTTCAAAAAACTTACCAAAGGTATGGAGTTAAAAGGTAACCAGTTCACCTTCATGAGCAGTCGCGTCAAAGGATTGTACAGCGGCATGATTAAACAGGCTCTGGCGGCCGAGGCTGCAATGTTGCCGGAGTCCGTGAAAAATCTGGCGGTGCGCTTAATGACCCTTGGCATGAGCGGGCAAGTATCCATCCTGAAAATATTACCCGAAGGATTCCTCATTCATTCGCACACCGAAGGCATGGGGTACGATTCGGCAGTGCTCGGGGTGGGCGCCGTGGTGCCCGTCGCCGTGGTGGCGGCATTGGTACTGCCAGCGATTCAGAATGGCCGTTCCCAGGCGCGGGAAATTCATAGTATGAACAACCTCAAACAACTCGGCGTTGCGATTCACGCTTTCCATGCCGACCACGATCAACTGCCCGACGCCGCCAAGTGGAGCGATGCCCTGTTGCCAATCGTGGGCAATGAAAGAGCGGTGTTCAATTCGCCCGCCGATCCCGGTGCTGAAGGGAGTTCGTATGCATTCAACAAAAACCTCAGCGGCATCAAGCTCGAGACCCTTCGCGAGGCTGCGCGCACCGTGGTGTTTTTCGAAAGCGACCTTGGCTGGAACGGTGCCGGTGGCATCGAAGACGTGTTTACTCTAAATGATAATTACCTCATCGGCTTCGCCGACGGCCATGTGGAACGGGTGTCGTTTGATGCTCTCGAAAAATTAAACTGGACCCCATGATTCGAAGCGCTCTGATCGCGTTTATGTGTGTCGTGCCATTCTTGGTCACAGCGGCAACCCCCAACATTATTCTCGTCATGTGCGACGACCTCGGCTGGGGTGATGTGGGGTTTAACGGAAACAAAATAATCCAAACGCCGCACCTCGATGCGATGGCGAAAAACAGCCTACGTTTCGAGCGGTTTTATGCGGCGGCACCCGTGTGCAGTCCCACGCGCGGCAGTTGCCTCACCGGACGCCATCCCTTCCGGTACGGTATTTATTTTGCCAATACCGGCCACATGAAAACGGAAGAGCTGACTTTGGCCGAGTTGCTGCAAAAACATCATTACGCCACCGGCCACTTTGGTAAATGGCATCTCGGCACGCTTACCCAAATCGAAAAGGACGCCAACCGCGGCGGCCCGCGCGGCGCGAAAAATTTTTCGCCGCCACAGGTCAACGGGTTTGATGTGTGTTTTTCCACTGAATCCAAAGTGCCCACGTGGGATCCGATGCTCCGCCCCGAAACCAGCAATAGCCGCACGTGGTGGGATCCGGCCAAACACAACGTACCGTACGGCACCGCGTATTGGAACGAGAAGGGCGTGCGCATCACAGAGAATCTGCGCGGTGACGACTCACGCGTGATCATGGATCGCGCCGTTCCGTTCATCCGCGCAGCGGCAAAAAAAGAGCAACCTTTTTTCACCATCGTGTGGTTTCACGCGCCGCATCTTCCTGTGGTTGCCGGACCGGAACACACCAAGCTCTACGCCAAACACAAAAAATTCGAGCAACATTATTTTGGCTGCATCACCGCGATGGACGAACAAATCGGTCGGTTGCGAAAAGAACTTCGCACGCTCGGCATCGCCGATAACACACTCGTGGCCTTTTGCAGCGACAACGGCCCCGAAGGGCAGGCCGGCAAAAACCCCGGCAGTGCCGGTCACCTAAGCGGCCGCAAACGCTCGCTGCTCGAAGGCGGCATTCGCGTGCCCGGCCTCATCGAATGGCCCGCCAAAATTAAACCCGGCAAAACCGATATCCCCGCCGTCACCAGCGATTATTTACCGACAATCTTGGAAATCATAAGCGCGAAGCGCGCCGATAAACGCCCGCTCGATGGAATAAGTTTGCTGCCACTCTTCGAGGGCAAAATGAACGAACGCAGCCAGCCCATTGGATTCCAATCTGGAAACCAAGCGGCGCTCATCAGCGATCGCTACAAAATATACAGGAACGGCGACCGGAAAAAAGAATCGGGTAATGCTTCGAAAATAAAATTATTTGATCTCAAAAGAGATCCATCAGAGAAAAACGACATAGCCCATCAACACCCGGACCTCATCAAAAAAATGATCGCGACTCTCGAGCAATGGCGCAAATCCTGCCGCCACAGCGACGTCGGCGGGGATTACAAAAATTGAGCTGGAGAAATTGAACACAGATACTCACGATGTGCAGGATAACACCCCATCCTGTATATCCTGCACATCAGTTAAAATCAAACCGCTTCCCCGGCCGCGTGGCCGCTGGCCCAGGCCCATTGGAAGTTGTAGCCGCCGAGCCAGCCGGTGACGTCCACCACTTCGCCGATGAAATACAGCCCCGGTACCGAGCGACATTCCATTGTTTTGGAGGACAACGTATCGGTGTCCACGCCGCCCACGGTGACTTCCGCTTTGGCGTAGCCTTCGGTTTTGGAGGCCAACAATTTCCATTCGCACAAATGTTGCACGAGTCGCTGGCGGTCGGTTTGTTTCATTTGGGCCATTGGTTTGTACGGCGAAAATTGTTTTGCAAATTCATATGCGAAGCGTTTGGGAAACCATTGTTCCAGCCAGCGATCGGGCGTTTGGCGAAAATGCCGCGCGGCTTCCATTAGCGATCCGGTGTTTTCATCCGGCAATAAATTCAGCGTGAATGATTCCCCATCCGCGCAGTAATTGGACACCTGCAAAATCGCCGGGCCACTCAGGCCGCGATGGGTGAAGAGCAGGTTTTCGCGAAAGGACTGCCCGCCCGCGGTGGCAATGCAGTCAGCCGAAATGCCGGTGAGTTTGATGAATGGCCATGGCGCGCCATCTTCGAGCCGCGGAATGATGGGCACCAAACCCGGGCGCGGATCAATGATGGGCACGTTGAATTGCTCCGCAACTCGATACCCGAAATCCGTGGCGCCCAACGCGGGAAACGAAAGTGCGCCAGTGGCGATCACCAGCGATTTGCATTCAACATCGCCCTGTGAAGTTTGCAGCCGGAATCCGTTGTTCGCTTCGAGCGAATCCACCTCGCAACCCGAGAAAATTTTAACGCCCGCATCGCGACATTCGTGATTGAGCAATCCCACAATTTCCTTTGATGAGAATTTGCAAAAAAGTTGGCCCAACGTTTTCTCGTAAAACTCAATACCGTGTTTGCGAACTAACTTAATAAATTCACTCGATGGATAACGCGACAGCGCCGAGCGACAAAAATTCGGGTTATTGGAAATATAATTATCCGGCCCCGCATCGAGGTTGGTAAAGTTGCAACGGCCTCCGCCGGAGATCAGAATTTTTTTACCAATCCGTGCGTTATGTTCCAACACCGCCACCGAGCGCCCGCGGTGCCCGGCGGTCATCGCGCACAACAGCCCCGCGCCTCCCGCGCCAATGATGATGGCATCGAATCGTTGGTTCATTTTAAATCAAGTGGACTCACAATCACGGAATCAGTCATACGCCGTCACCTTTTCGGCGCATGGAGAAAGCGTCAAGCGCGGAGGATGAAATTTTAGCCTTTTGACCGCGCCTCCAGCCCACTAAATTTGGGCCGCTTATGAAAAGTTTTTTCTTCACATTCATCGCGTGGATGGCTTTGGGCACAATTGCTTTCGCTGCCAAGCCACCCAACATTGTCTTTTATTTCATCGATGACCTCGGCTGGACGGATGTGTCGTTTATGGGGTCGAAATATTATGAGACGCCGCACGTGGATCGGTTGGCGCGGGAGGGGATGAAGTTTATGAGTGCGTATTCCAATGCACCTAATTGCGCTCCGAGCCGCGCGTGCCTGATGAGCGGCCAGTACGGCCCGCGGCACGGGGTTTACACGGTGGCCAATTCCGATCGCGGCAAGGCAGAGTTTCGCAAGTTGATCCCCATCAAAAACAAAACTGTGCTCGAGGATAAATTCGTAACTCTCGCCGAATCGTTGAAAGCTGCGGGCTATGTGACCGCCACGATGGGTAAATGGCATCTCGGCACGGATCCCACCACGCAGGGTTTCGATGTGAACATCGCCGGCAAACAATGGGGCAGCCCCAGCGGCGGCGGTTATCATAGTCCGTACCATTACCCGAACCTCGTTAATCGCGAAAAGGGCGAGTATCTCACCGACCGCCTTGGCGCGGAGGCGTGCAAATTCATCGAGGCCAATAAGGACATACCATTCTTTTTGTACCTCACGCATTATGCCGTTCACACGCCCATTCAGGCAAAGGCGGAACTCACGGCGAAATACAAAAAAAAGAAACCCATCGGCGGCCACAACAATCCGGCATACGCGGCAATGGTTGAAAGTATGGACGACAGCATCGGCGCGGTGCAGGCAACGCTCAAGCGATTGAAGCTCGATGACAACACGATTGTGATTTTCTTTGCCGACAACGGCGGGCACGGCGGCGTGACGTCAAATGCTCCGCTGCGTGGTTCCAAAGGAATGCTTTACGAAGGCGGCATCCGCGAACCGCTCGCGGTGAAATGGCCGGGCGTCACCCAACCCGGCAGCACCTGCCACGTGCCGGTCATCGCCGTGGATTTTTATCCCACGCTGCTGGAAATCGCCGGAGCCAAGCGGCCAAAGAATTATCAACTCGATGGAGTCAGCCTAACGCCGTTGCTGCGTGATGCCTCCGGATCACTTGGGCGGGACGCGTTGCACTGGCATTTTCCGTGTTACCTTCAGGGCTACACTCCCCGCCACGGTCCGTTTCGTACCACACCTGCTGCGGCCATCCGTATGGGCGATTGGAAACTTATCGAGTTTTTTGAAGACGGCAAACTGGAGTTGTATAATTTGAAAAACGACCTCAGTGAAAAAACCGATCTTGCCAAAGAGATGCCTGCGAAAATCAAAGAACTACACACCGCAATGTTGAAATGGCGCAAAGCCACAAACGCCCCTGTGCCCACGGAGAAAAATCCGTTATTTGATCCGCAGGCCGTTTCTAAAATTCACGGACGTAAATAAGTTTGCTCGCCCGGGTGGATTGCGCGAGCATTGCGCATCCATGAAACATTCTGTGATTCACTTATTGGGCCGGCTGTTGTTGGCGATTCTATTGGCCGCGCCATTGCTTTCCCGCGCGGCGGGCAAGCCGAATGTGCTGTTCATCTTCGCCGATGATATGTGCTACGAAGCGGTTGGCGCGATGGGGCTCACGGATATTGACACGCCCAATCTCGACCGGTTGATGAAGCGCGGCACCACGTTCACGCGCGCGTATAATATGGGTTCGTGGAGCGGCGCGGTGTGTGTGGCCAGTCGGCATATGCTCATCACGGGTCGTTACATTTGGCGCGCGCAGGCGGCTTCCAATCTCTTCGCCGGCAAGGCAGATGCGGCGAAGCTTAAGGCGCGGCAAACGGAATTTGACGGTCTTTGGCCGCAAACAATGAAGCGGCAGGGTTACCAAACTTTTTTCACGGGCAAATGGCACATCCGCGCCAAGGCCGATGATGCCTTTGAGGTGGCACGAAATATTCGACCCGGGATGCCGAACCAAACGCCCGCCGGTTACAATCGACCCTTACCCGGCAAGCCCGATCCGTGGAGTCCGTTTGACAAAAAATTCGAGGGCTTTTGGAAAGGCGGAAAGCACTGGAGCGAGATTGTCGCCGATGACGCCATTGATTACCTCGGCATTGCAAAGAAGGACAAGCGCCCATTTTTTATGTACATCGCCTTCAACGCGCCGCACGATCCGCGCCAGGCGCCGAAGGAGTACATCGACAAGTATCCGCTCAAGCGCATCGAGTTGCCGAAAAATTTCCTGCCGCAGTATCCGTACAAAGATCAAATCGGCAACCCGCATAGCTTGCGCGATGAACGCCTCGGACCGATGCCGCGCACGGAGCATTCGGTGAAAGTTCATCGCCAAGAATACTACGCTATCATCGAGCACCTCGACGCGCAAATCGGGCGCGTCCTCGACACGCTCGACAAAAGCGGCCAGGCCGACAACACCTACGTTTTCTTCAGCGCCGACCACGGGCTCGCCGTCGGTCATCACGGTTTGTTTGGTAAACAAAATTTGTACGAGCACAGCACCCGCGTGCCCTTCATCGCCGTCGGCCCGGGCATCAACGCGGGCACGAAAATTGATGCCCCCATCTATTTGCAGGACGTCCATCCCACTTCGCTCGAAATCGCCGGCGCCAAGCCCGCCGATAAAGTGGAATTCCACAGCCTCCTCCCGATGCTCAAGGGCAAGTCAACGAAGCACGCCTACAATGCCATCCACGGTGCTTATCTCGGTGTGCAACGCAGCGTGACGGTTGATGACTGGAAGCTCATCCTCTACCCCGCCGTCAACAAGGCCCGCCTTTACAACATCAAAGCTGACCCGCTGGAAATGAACGACCTTGCCCACGACGCCAAACAGGAAAAGCGTATCTCTCAACTCTTCGCGCGGATGCTGAAGCTCCAAAAAGAAATGGACGATAAGCTCGACCTAAAAAAATCGTTCCCGAAATTGTAGCGGCATGTTTGAACCGCGCATCAGCATCATTACGCTGGGAGTCGCCGATATGGCGCGGGCCATCGCCTTCTACCGCGACGGCCTTGGCTTCTCCACCGACATCACCGAAGCCACCGCAGACTGGGCCATCTTCCGCACCGCCGGAACGCGTTTCGCATTGTATCCGAAAAAATTGCTTGCGAAAGACATCGCCGCCGATCATCCACAAACCGGCACCGGCTTTGGCGGCATCACCCTCGCGCACAATGTCCGCACCGAGGCAGAAGTTGCCGAGGTGCTCGCCTTTGCCAAATCGGCTGGCGGAAAAATATTGAAGCCCGCTCAAACAGCAGAGTGGGGCGGCCATAGTGGTTACTTTGCTGATCCCGATGGATACCCGTGGGAAATCGCTTTTAATCCGAATAACATTTTTTCCGATGACGGCACAATTTGGGGCGGTTCTCTTGGCCCGATGCCTAAATGAAATCAACTCTGAGAATGGCTCAACTGGAAATCCGGTGGCAAAGAAAAATAAACCAAACAAAAACAACAACCCAAAGAAAACAATGAAACTAAACATCATCATCACCCTCGCCCTGATGCTGGGCGCATTCGATGCGTCCGCCCAACAACAATCGAAAAAAGAGGCCAAACTTTTGGCGCTGCTCGACAAATCGTTTGATAAGGAACAGACGCGCATTTTTAATGGACGCGACAAAAACAAAGACGGCGCAATGTCACTCGGCGAATTCAACAGCCTTTACGGCGAAGGTGGTGCCAAAAAGTGGTTGGCCATCTTCAAAAAGCACAGTGGCAAAGACAACGCTTTGAGCGTGACTGAATTTCAGGCCGTGCGACGCGACATTCATCTTGGCGGAGGTAATGGCGAACGCGGCCCCTCATTGGAGGCAAGGATTCGCGGCGACAAACGAGCGCGGTTGTTTAGCACATACGACAAAAGCAGCGACGGTAAAGTGACCGAGGCCGAATGGGGCCGGATGTTCGAAGGCGGCGCCAATGCCGGACGGAAGGCACAATTCCGTGGAGGCGACAAAAACAGCGACGGCTCGTTGGATATGATCGAGTGGCTTGAAATGCTACTTTCCCCGCCAGGCCGTGAGTAATTAATCCTCGGAAAAATGTTCACCGTCTCCCGGCGATGTCGGGAGACGTTTTTTTTGTCTTGGAGGCGGTGTCAAAAAATCATGATTCTTTTCTCTGTGCTCTCTGTGCCTCAGTGGTTAAAATCCCCGCGTGAAAATCCTGATATTCCTAGCAACACTGTGCGCGGTTTCCAGCCAAGCGGTTGCCGCAAATCGCAACATCATTTCGCGTGGCAACTTGACCAATTCACAGTTGCAGTTTGCGAGCGGCACGGGGCGCGTGGCCTTTATGGGGGGGTCAATCACACAGATGAACGGATATCGGCCGATGGTGATGGCTTGGCTGCAAAAGCGATTTCCGAAGACAAAGTTTGAATTTATCAATGCGGGAATTTCGTCGACGTGCTCTACGACAGGCGCGTTTCGGTTGCGATCGCAAGTGCTGGCGGAGGGGCGGGTGGATTTATTTTTTATCGAGTTCGCCGTGAACGATGATCAGGACGCGGCCCACGCGCGGCGCGATTGCATCCGGGGATTGGAAGGCATCATCCGCCAAGCGCGAAAAGCGCAGCCGAATATGGACATCGTGGTCACACATTTTGTGAATCCCGGAATGCTCGCCCAACTGCGTGCCGGCAAAGTGCCGCTCGCCATTGCGGCGCACGAGACGGTTCTGAAGCGGTACAACGTCTCCACGATTTTCCTCGCGCGCGAAGTGGCCGATCGCATTGACGCGGGCACGCTCACGTGGAAGGAATTCGGCGGAACGCATCCCAAGCCTCCGGGCAACGCGATTGCGGCCGCGATGATTGGGCAGCTTCTCGATTCTACGTGGGCCAAAAAATTAGACAAGAAACCTGTCGCTCACGTTCTGCCCGCGAAGCCGCTGGATGAGGGGAGTTATTTTGACGGCCATTTTCGTTCGCCTGCCGAATCTGCAAATGCGGCGTGGACGTGGCACGTGCCGGATTGGAAAAAGATTCCCGGCAGTTTTCGCAGCAACCCTTTTGGCGGGATGAAATTGCTGACGTCAACGGAGCCCGGAAAAGGGACCACGGTGAAATTCAAAGGCCGTGCCCTCGGCGCGTATGTTTTAGCGGGGCCGGATGCGGGTGTGCTGGAAGTGAGCGTCGACGGCGGCGAATGGAAGCGCGTGGATTTATATCATCATCACAGCCGTGGTCTGCATTACCCGCGCACGGTGATGTTCGCCGCCGATTTAAATGCCGGCACCCACACGGCCAAGCTTCAATTGAGCTCCAAATCCAACCCGCTTAGCAAAGGCACGGCGGCCCGGATTTTGCAGTTTGTTGTGAATTGACCACAAAGCACAGCGAACACAGAGAATTTTAAAAAGTATTTCACTGTGTTCTCTGAGCCTCTATGGTGAAAAATGAAAGCCACCATTTCAAATTCGATAATTGATCACCCTGGTCTCTGGCGGGGCGAGGAATTGTGGCGGCGGGATGACTGGGAGGTGCGGCTTTCGGACGATGAATTGCGGCAGCTTGAATCGGCCGCGGCCAACTGCGCCAACATAGAGGTGGAGGCGATCGGGCCGGATGATTTTGTGCTCAGCGATTTGACTGGCCGATTGGAGGCGATGCAACGGCGGCTGGAGGACGGGGCGGGGTTTGCCTTTGTGCGTGGTCTGCCGGCGAACTGGCTTGATGAAGGGCAGTTGCGGCGAATGTTCTGGGGCATTGCGTTGCACTTGGGCTCGGCGGTTTCGCAAAGCGCGGAGGGCGATCGCCTCTTCAGTGTGGCGGATGCAGGTTACGCGCCGGAGGACGCCCGCAGCCGCGGGCCGAACACCAGCCGCAAGCTCAGCTTCCACACGGATCGATGTGATGTAATTGGCTTTTGCTGCCACCGGCAGGCGAAGAGCGGCGGCGAAAATTACGTGGTGAATTCGATGGCGATTTACAACGCCATCCTCAAGCAACGGCCGGACTTGCTCGCCGTGTTGCGCGAGCCGTTTTATTACCTGCGCCACACTGTGGATGGCGGCAACGACCGGTCGTGGTGCCGGCAGCCGATCTTCTCTTTTTGCGAAGGGCACTTTGCGGCGAACCTGTTGAGGGTGTTGATCGATCGTGCCCATACGCATCCGGATTTGCCGGACCTCACGCCCGAACAAACCGAGGCGCTCGATCTTGTTGAGTCGCTGGCGAGCGATCCGGCATTACACGCCACCTTTCGGCAGGAACCCGGGGATATGGTGTTCCTGAACAACTGGGTGACGTTACACAAACGTTCGGCCTTCGAGGATTGGCCGGAGCCCGAGCGGCGTCGCCACATTCTGCGCATCTGGCTGAGCATGCCCAACAGCCGCCCGCTTGACCCGATGTTTGCCGACAACTACGGTTCGGTAGAGGCCGGTGCCTTGCGTGGGGGTATGAAGGCAAAGATGGAGAATTGATTTTATGAAGCTACTTGCAACCGGATTAATGCTGATCTTGGCCGGCGTGTTGGCCGCGCAGGATGCGCCCAAGGAGGTGCGGCACGCCACCTTCAGGAGCCCTTCGATGGGAGTGGAGGTGGGTTACTGCATTTATCTGCCGACACAGTATGCGGCGAACAAAAAAAATCGGTTTCCGGTGGTCTACTATTTGCATGGGGGTAGGCCTGGTAGCGAGATCAAGAGCGTGAAACTGGTGTCTTGGATTCATGCCGCCATGAAAGCAGGCAAGGTGGCACCGGCACTTTATGTTTTTGTTAATGGAGGCCCGGTGAGTCACTACAATATGGGGAAGAAAGGCCAGATGGGCGAAGACGTCTTCATCAAGGAGCTCATCCCGCACGTGGACGCAACCTGCCGCACCATCCCGAGGCGCGAAGGACGGGGGGTGGAGGGCTTCTCGCAGGGTGGGCGCGGCACCGCTCGAATTATGTTTCGCCATCCGCACCTTTTTGTTTCAGCAGCACCCGGTGGGGGCGGTCATGCGACTGAGAAAAGGATCTCTGAGGAAGGAGGTCGCGAGAGTGACAAGCTTATCTTTGCCAAGGGTGACAATACGTGGGACTTGGCCCGGAAATATGCACGCAACCCCAAACCCAAACTCAATATTTTGGTTCATGTGGGTAGCAAGGGATTTAATTACCAGAACAACCTCGAATGGATGGAACACCTGAAGCAACTCAAGATTCCCTTTGAGCATCTTATTATTCCCGATGCTCCGCATAGTGCCACAAAGATTTATGAGAAAAATGGACTGGAAATCATGCGTTTTCATGCCGCACATTTTAAAAAGGCACTCTCCAGCAAGTAGTCCGCTCATCTCTTCTCCCCCCAACAGCATTTACACCCGTGTTGGTGAGGCGTAGGGTGGCGGTGGTGGGGTTTGACTTCGATCTTCAAGCGAAGGAAAGGCCAACAAACGTTGAGTGACTGAATAATTATGATGCAATGGAGTTTAATACTAGCAGGATGTCTGGCGTTGCTGTTGCCCGCAGCGGAACGGCCGAATGTCGTGCTCATCTTCACTGATGACCAGGGGATGAATGATGTGGGGGCGTATGGCAGTGAGATCGCCACGCCGCATATCGATTCACTGGCGCGGGATGGGGTGAAGTTTTCGCAGTGGTATGTGGCGTCCTCGATTTGCACACCGTCGCGGTTTGGGTTGTTGACGGGACAGTTTCCCACGCGGTCGCGTGACGGGCTGTTAAGTGCGCTGATGTTTCTCGGGGATAAAAAACGGGGGATTCAAAAAGGCGAGGTGACGTTTCCGACGTTGTTGCGCAAGGGAGGCTATCATACGGCGCTGATTGGCAAGTGGCATCTCGGCCACGGCGCGAATGCGTTTCTGCCCACGCGGCATGGGTTCGCGGAATTCATTGGGCACACGGGCGGGTGCATTGATTTTTACACCATGCGGTACGGCATTCAGCGGGACTGGTATCACGGCGAGAAACACGTGGACGAATACGGCTACGCGACGGAATTAATCACCGATGAGGCGGTGGCGTTTTTGAAGCGGCAGAATAAGGGCCAGCCGTTTTTCCTGCACCTCGCTTATAACGCGCCGCACTTCGGCAAGGGCTGGGATCCGACGAAGAAACTGGCGGTGAATATCATGCAGCCGCACCCGAAGGATTTGTCTCGCGTCGGGCACATCACCGATCCCATCCGGCGGGCGTTCGCGGCGAAGGTGGTGAATTTGGACGACGGCATCGGCCGCGTGTTGGCGGCGCTGAAAGCCAACGGGCAGGAGCGTGACACGCTGGTGATTTTCATGACCGACCACGGTGGTGATTATGAATTCGGCGGGAGCAACAAGCCCTTCCGCGGCGAGAAGGCGACGCTCTTCGAGGGCGGCATTCGCGTGCCCTGCCTGATGCGTTGGCCGGGAAAAATCAAGGCCGGCAGCATGAGTGATGCGGTGTTGAGCGCGCTGGATTTGTTCCCGACGCTCTGCGCGCTTGGGAAAGTAAATCTCGGTGACCGGCCGGTGGATGGCCGAAATATCACCGGTATTTTATCGGGCGTGCAGAAGACTTTGCCCGCTCGCGAGCTCCTCTGGCACACCGGCTCCCACGCCGAGTTGAAGCGCGGCGAGTGGACGGCATTGCGACAGGGGGACTGGAAATTTTTGGAGACGGCGGAGGGGGAACAGTTTCTCTTCAATCTCGCGCAGGATCCGCATGAGAAGGCGAATCTCAAGGCGCAGCATCCGAAGCTCTTCAACGATTTGCGTAAGCGGAGAGATGCGTTGTTGAAGGAGTGCTTGCCGAAATAATTATACTGTCCCGGCGATGGATTTGCCGGTGCTCTCAAGATCGTCACAGGCTTCCACAAGGCGAGCGGCCATCGCTTCCTCGCCCTTCTTCAGGTAGGAGCGCGGGTCATAAACCTTTTTGCTGCCGACTTCTCCGTCGATTTTCAGCACGCCTTCGTAATTCGTCATCACGTGGTCGGCAATGGGGCGGGTGAAACTGTATTGCGTGTCGGTGTCGATGTTCATTTTGATGACACCGTATTCGAGGGTCTCTTTAATTTGATGTTTCTCGGAGCCGCTGCCGCCGTGGAAAACCAAATCGAACTTCGCGGTCTCGCCGTGTTTACCGATGACGGCGTCCTGCCCTTGCTTGAGAATCTCGGGGCTGAGCTTCACCGCGCCGGGTTTGTACGCGCCGTGCACATTACCGAAGGTGGCGGCGAACATGTACCGGCCAAGGCCGTTGAGGCTTTCGTACACGGTGAGCATATCCTCGGGCGTGGTGTAAAGTTTTTCGGCGGGCGTGTCGTCGCTGCCGGCGGAGCCATCTTCTTCGCCGCCGACGACGCCGGCTTCGACTTCGAGAATGATCTCATTGGCGGCGCACAGCTCGAGGTATTCCTTCGAGATCGCCATATTTTCTTCTAATGGCAAAATCGAGGCATCGAGCATATGGCTTTGGAAAAGATTTCCATTTCCGGCAGCGCGGCGCTTGGCGGTTTCGGCGATGAGCGGTTTGAGAAAATCAGCGGCTACTTCCGGTTGGCAATGATCGGTGTGCAGACCGATGAGCACGTCATATTTTTCCGCGAGCCGATGGGCTGCCTCGGCGAGGACGATGCAGCCAAAGGTGGCGTCCTTCACATTGAGGCCCGAAGCGAACTGGCCGCCGCCGGTGGAGAACTGAATGATGCCATCGGATTTCGCGTCGGCAAAGGCCTTGAGCGCGGCGTTGATGGTGGTGATGGAGGTGACGTTAACGGCGGGATAAGCGTAGTCGCCCGCTTGGGCGGCATCGAGCATCGCAGCGTATTGCGTGGGTGTGGCAATGGGCATAATGGGTTCCGCGCCATTCGAGGGCGGAAAGCGCCGGAAAGTAGGGGGTTAGCGGAGAAAAGGGAATCAAAAAATCCGCGGTCAATTTTTAGAACGGTGGATATTCGCTAGGGAACCGCACGAGCAGGGACTTTTTCTCGTGGGCTTGCCATTCAGTCCAGCCGATTTTACCGAGGAGTTCGGCACGTTTTTCGTAATGAGCCCGGGATTCGGGGGATTTGGAAATCTTGGCGGCGAGAATTTTTACGGCGTTTCCGAGGCGTTCGTGGAGCAGTTCGCTTTCGAGCAAGAGCTCCGCATTGGCGGCATCGGTGGCGGGGCTCCAGCGGATGAGTTTTTTCCAAGCGGCTTCAAATGCGGCGATGGTTTTCTTGTCGGCTTTGGCTTGGGCGAGTCTCACCCGGGCTTGGGCGCGGAGGGCGGTGATGAGCGCTGCTTTGTGAGCATCCCATTTCTTCTTCAAAGCATCTTTGTCGGCAGCAGTTTCATCGGCGGGGGTGCCGAGATATTGCTGGAGTCCGTCAAGGTCGAGAAGTTTGAGGACGGCATCGGTGGCCTTCAGGATCGCATCGGCGTCCTTGACGGGGTCAAGCGGTTTGAGTTTGGCCAGTGCGAGTTCGAGATTTTTTTCTGCGAGCTTTTCTTCGTCGGTGAGTTTTTTGGGTTCCGGTTTTTTGGCGGGCACGACTTTGGGTTGGGTGGAGGGGAACGAATTGCGCGCGGCGGGCACGATGTATTGCACGGGGAAACCACCCGGCTTTTGGCCGACACCGTTGAGGCCGTCGGTGTTGCCGCCGTACTGAATTTCGCCGCGCAATATGTCGCCGGGCTTTACACCGGAAGACAGTTGCGCGTGTTTTGGGATGGCGAAGTGAAGACGAATTGAATCGCCGCGCCGGAGTGTGCGTGCGGCAAAGCGCGCCGTGCCGCGGATCGCTCCTTCGGCGTGTTCGTGGAAGGCCAGTGAAACGGCGCGCGAGGCGGGTTGATCGAGCATCAAAAGCGAATGTTGAAAACGCTCGAGTAATTTTTTGTCCGGATGACGCACGTGATAGCGCAGCACGTGTTTGCCTTTGGCGAGGCTCACAGGATCATTGTGTGAGCCGCTGCCGAGGCGGCGCTTTTGTGCATCGAATAACTGCCATACGCCGGACTCAAAAAAATAATCCGAGCCATCATTGTAATCCACCGTGAGCACGGGCGTCACTCGCGCAGGATTGGCTTGGTCGAAGTTGTATGTGATCATCATTTCGTGGATTTGCTCCTCGTCATCCAAGCGATCGCGCACGGGATCCAGCGGCCGGATTACCGCATTCGTCGGACGCACCGAGCGGCGCCACGTTTTGAATGAGCCCGAAGGTGAGACTCGTTCATCGCGCAGCGGTGCGGTGACCACCACGCTGTCGGTCAAATCATTTCCATCCATCGAAACCACTTCGCTGGCGGGAACGAGCCCGTGAAATTGCAGCGTGAATTCCGCTTCCGCCTCGCCGAGGCTGGACCAATATTGCGCGAGGCAAAGTTCCAACGTACGGCCGCCGGTAACGGCGAAACTCTCCACGCGCTCTGCACCTTCGCGCAGTGTGATGTAGCGTTCCGCTTCGCCAGCGCGGAAAGACAACCCCGGCAACAACTGCACCGCGTGCATTGTGATCCGCTGATCCGTGCCGGCCCTGATCGTGCGCACGTGGAGATCGGCCCACGTGGCCCCCGTCGGCACAGCGAGAAACCGGCGCGTGGTATCGCCGCCTTTGAACGTAAGCGTTGCTTTCCATTTTGCGCCCTCAACTTGTTCAGGAATGATGACCGTGACCGGCACGCGCACGAGCGCGCCGCCTTGGGGCGCATCGGCGTCGGTACCCACCACTTCGGTATAATGCACGCCGGGCGCGAGGCCGGTGGGGTCGACTTCTACCGTGATCCGTTCGGAATCATTGGCGAGCAGGATTTGGCTGGCGTGTTCCACCCAGTCGGCTTCGCAATGGAGCAGTAAACGTTTTTCAAAATTGATTTTCTCCGTGGGCTTTGTGTCCCGATGAAACACCGGTTTTAATGTTACTGAAACAGAATGAACACGTTTCACCTCAAAAGGCTCGCGCAAATAAATTCCACGGGCATTGCCGCGTGACCGAATGCTGACGTCAAATTTGAAATCACTGTCCGTCACGGCCGGATTATTTTTCAGCCAATCATACGCCTTGTGAATTTGGATCATTCCGCGCCCTTGTTCGTGCGGCGACAAACCGCCAATCGGCTTGGCCGTGTTTTCCAGCGCGCGGCGCACGCGATGGGGCGTGCAATTGGCTTTTTCAGATTTCAGCGCGGAGAGCAGCAGCGCGATGTTGCCGCAGGCATTGGGGGAGGACATCGAGGTGCCGTTCATTTGCGTATTGCGGCGCAGCAACCAATTGGGCACGGGGGCGATGGCACCGCCGGGCGCGGTGAGATCTACGCCGAGGTCGCCATCGAGCGCGGGCCCGCGCGAGCTCCAGGTGTATTGCATATCTTTGCGTGTGGCGCGCATGCCGTATTGGTCGAGCATCATTTGTGGGGTGACACTCGCCCCAATGCCGAGCAGCGCGCTGGTGGTGCCGCCGGGGGAACCGACGGTGGACAACGCCGGGCCGTTGTTGCCCGCGCTGGCGCAAAAGATGACGCCGTGGCGGTTTACGATGTTCGCGTATTCGGTGTAAATGCGGCCGACATTCGGGCGCGATGACGGGCCACCGTAGCTCATATTGATAAGGTCACATTTGTTTTGCAACACGGAAATGATCCCGCGCATTTGGCCGGTAGCGGTGGAGCTGGAGCCAAGACGGGTGTCGCCGATTTTCACAGAAACAATCTGCGCGCCGGGCGCGAGGCCGTTGAGCTCGGGTTGCTTGGGAAAATGCGCCGCCACAATGCCGGCCACGTGGGTGCCGTGCGCGCCGCAATCGACCACGATCGAAAGTAAATCGCCATCGCGATAAATGTTGGTGGCAAAATTCATCTGCGCCTCGCCGCCGAAGGTGCCGTAATCGCGGTTCACGCGGAAATTGGTCATTTGTTTTTCGTTGGAGAAATCGCCGTCCTCATCAGTGTCCACGCTGGCGTTCCACTGTTTGCCGTCGTGGAAAACAAGGCAGTCGTAAATGGGGCCGGGATCGCGGTACTTGGCTTGCAGCGATTTGAGCTGGACGAGTCTGGCGTTCAGGTCATCGCGTTGGAGCATTTGTTCTTGGGTGGGCTTCGGGTTGGCTTTGTCCCAATTAGCGATGGTGCGCTCAATCCCCTCGGTGCGTTTGCGTTGTTGGATGTCCCACGCTTCGCGGCGTTTGGTTTTGAGGCGGCTGACGAGATCGCGCGGGAAAATGCGCCACGCTTCCACCATGCCGACGCGGTATGTTTTATCGCGACTCTTCCACGCTTTGGGCAGCGTGAGCGTGCGGCCGGTGAGGCCGGTGAGTTTGCCGTTTTTGAGTTCGCGCACGGTGGTGGTGCGCACGTCGCCACTGCCGGAACCATCAATGACGTCCACAATCTTGGGCCGGCCGTCGGGAGTGGTTTGCAGTCCGGGCGCGCCGGGATCCACGCCGGTATCGAAGATGGCCACCACCACGCCGCGGCCATCGTACTGCGGATGTTCCTTGAGAAACTGCGCTGCGCCGGTGGCCTTTTTGGGGATGAGTGCGGTGAAGGGCAGGTTGCCTTCCTTGCCGGGGGCAGCGTGGGAAATGTATTTGGCGTACGCGCTAACGTTGGCCGGATCGGGCGTGTGACAGCCGACCAGCAGCACGGCAAACACTGGGATGAATCGTTTCATTTTCGAGATAGGGTAATGATGGACGTCGGCTTTGCCAACATTGTTCGTTGAATTTGTGCGGGGTTTGCTTTACTCATCAGTCAGTTTTTGTATGGAACGTACTTGGGAAATTATTCGGGATATTCTGACTTATCCGCTCATTAAAATGGGCGACGGCAGTCTCACGCTGCAAAGTTTGCTGATTTTAGGGCTGCTGTTTGCGGTGGTGTTGGTGATGGAAAAAGTGGTGCGCGAGCGGGTGATTATGCGCATTTTTGAGAAGACGGATTTTCCTGAGGCGCTCGAATACGGCATCGCGCGCATTCTTGGTTACGTGTTCATTGTCATCGGCTGGTACATGTCGATGCAGTTTGTAGGGATCGACCTCAGCTCGCTGGCGCTCATCGCCGGCGGCATCAGTGTGGGTGTGGGCTTCGGCCTGCAAAATATCATCAACAATTTTGTGAGCGGCATCATTATTTTTGCCGAGCGGCCCATCACCATTGGCGATCGGGTGGAGGTGAGTGGCATCGCCGGGCGCGTGGTAAAAATCAGCCTTCGTAGCACGACGGTGATTACCAATGACAACATCACGATGATCGTGCCCAACGCGGATTTTATTTCGCAAACGGTCACCAACTGGAGTCACGGTGATCCGAAAGTGCGTATTCGCGTGCCGGTGGGCGTGGCGTATGGGTCGGACATCGAGTTGCTGAAAAAACTGTTGCTGGAAATTGCCGATGAAAATCCGAAGACGTTGAAAGATCCGAAGCCGTCGGTGCTGTTTTCCGAATTCGGCGACAATTCGCTGAATTTTGAATTGGCGCTGTGGACGGCTTCGATGACCACGCGACCGCGGCGATTTATCAGCACCATCAATTTCGCCATCGAGAAAAAATTGCGCGAAAATGATATCGAGATTCCCTTCCCGCAACGTGATTTGCATATTCGTTCGAGTGATGTGAGCAATGTGGGCGCGGTGGAAATAAAAAGACCGGAGGAAGCGGAACCTCCCACCGGCCTTGGTGATCGTCCGGAGAAAGATTCCCGCTAGACAGATCGGGATTATTAATTACGCATCCGAGCGCGGTTTCTTTGGCGCTTGCTTTGGCGCAGGTTTGAACGGTTCGATTTTGAAATCAAAATTTTTGTCGAACTTGAAATTGCCGCCATTCAGGTTCAGCCCGTTCAGCCGGATGCCGCCTTTGCCGGCGCCCATGCCCTCGAGTTGCTCGAGTTTTTTGAAGAGATCGCGGTCGAGCGAGTCGCGTTGTTTCTTCGTATCCACCGGGCCGGTGAATGATTCCGCGCCGTCGGGATCCTTTGCGCTGAAGGTTTTTTTGCCGTTCTTCGTGGTGAGCGTGTACGAGCCGGTGTTATCGCTGATGGTGACGCTGGTCATCACTTGTTTGCGGACGTTGACGTTCGGGTCTTTGGGGTCGAGGTCGCCCTTATTTCCTCCACCAGGAAAGTTGAAGTGGAACTTGAATTCTCTGGCGCCATTTCCGTTTGGCCCGTTCGGGATAGCGGGACCGAATTGCAGGCCTTGAGCTTCGAGCATTTTTTTCAAATCCGCCGGATTCACGCCGGGGATGTTTTTCAACTGCTCGTTCAACTGATTGAGATTTTGCGGGTTCAGTTTGAACATTCTCATTTGCCCCTGGCCCAGTCCGTTGGGAAAATTGAATTGTTTCCACTGGCCTTCTGCGCCGTTGGGCAGATTGAAGGGCCTCAACTGGCCGTTCTGCAAACGCAAGGCTTGCGGCGTACGCGCGGCGAGTGACCCCTTGGCGAGCTTGGCTTTGGCCTTGTGCTCTTTGCCTTTGCGCAAAAAAGTGAGCGTCACTTCGTCGCCGGGTTTCTTGGTGTGGATGAGCGTCTGTAATTGCTGACTATTGATAATGAGCTGATCTTCAAGCTGGGTGATGATGTCATTCACCTTGAGGCCGGCTTTTTCTGCCGGGCTTCCTTTGGCCACGTGTCCTACGGATACGCCAATGCCTTCGGGCAGGCCGAGCTGCGCGCGGGTGAGAGGCGGAATTTCGCCCATCGCAACCCCAAGGTAGGTGCCGGAGGCTTCTTTGGCGGAGGGTTCCTGAATCTTATTTTTGTCAGCTGCCAAGGCGGGCAACGCGATGGCTGCAGCGATTATTGGGAAAAGCAGTTGTTTCATTTGCGCGATTTTAAGTCTGTTTTGTTGCTTAATGCAAGTGGAAAGCGGTCGGGAGCAAATTATTTTTTAAAAAAATTGCAGAACCATTGCAGCTCGGCCCATAATCATATATGCGCACGTTTTCACTGATTCTAGCCAGTATTTTTGTTTTCCACCTTCAGGCGGCTCCAAAGGAGTTTCTGGTTTATATCGGCACCTACACCAAGACAGAGGAGCAGGGCATTCATTGGCTAAAGCTGGAATTGGCAACGGGCAAACTTGCGGCGGTTGGCAAATTGGCCGGGCAAAAGAACCCTTCATTCCTCGCCATCCATCCCAATAAAAAATTTCTCTATGCGGTTAATGAGATTGGCAATTACAAGGGTGAGAAAGCCGGAGGAGTGAGTGCGTATTCAATTGATCCAAAATCCGGTGCGTTAACGTTCCTCAACCAACAATCCTCCAAGGGTGGGGCACCATGTCATCTGGTGGTTGATGCCACCGGCCGAAACGTTCTCGTGGCCAACTATACCGGCGGCAGTGTGGCTAGTTTGCCGATCTCACGAAAAGGGCGGTTACTTAAAGCTTCCTCGTTTGTCCAGCATAAGGGTTCAAGCGTATTGAAACCTAGGCAGGCTTCTCCCCACGGCCATTCCATTAATGTTTCACCGAGTAACAAGTTTGCGGTGGCAGCGGATCTTGGTCTAGATAAGGTTCTGGTTTACGGTTTTGATTCGAAAGGCGGTAATCTGACTCCCGCAGGTTTTGCCAAGGTGGCTCCCGGAGCCGGGCCAAGGCACTTTGCGTTTCACCCTAATGGTAAATTTGCTTATGTAATCAATGAGATTACGCTTACCGTGACCGCTTTCGCATGGGACGAGAGGAAAGGTAAGCTGGGTGAGTTGCAGACCATCACCACGCTACCGGTAGAACGAGGGAAGGGGATGAGCACGGCGGAGGTTCGGGTGCACCCAAGTGGAAAGTTTTTGTATGGCTCAAATCGTGGTCACAATACGATTGCTGTATTCCAAATTAATCAGGATACCGGAACGCTTAAAGCCGTTCAGCATCAGTCCACCTTGGGAAAGACACCTCGCAATTTTGGCATTGATCCCACGGGAAATTTTCTAATTGCCGCTAATCAATCCAGCGGTGATGTTTTCACTTTTCATATTAACCAAGATACCGGCGAGCTGAAGCCCACAGGCCATTCAGTTAAAATCCCTATGCCGGTTTGCGTTCAGTTTTTGGATTTAGGTGAATGAGGGTTAGAGGAACTGCTTGCGGTACTGCAGCGGCGTAAGGCCCATGGCTTTCTTAAACTGCACGGTGAAGGAGCTTTGGTCGTAAAAGCCAAGGTCAAGCGCGATGGTGCCAATGTTCAGGTTGGGTTGCATCAACAAATCACATGATTCATGAATGCGCAGCTTGATGAGATACTGCTGCGGGGTCAGGTTGAAATGATCCTGAAACCGTCGCTCAAACTGCCGCAACGAAATTCCGCCCATTTCAGCCAATTTACGGATGGACAGCTTGTCGCGAAATTGAGCATGCAAATGGTTCATCACGCGGGCCATGCTTTGCTCGCCGGAGAATAATTCGAGACGTTGGTGATAGTCCTGAATGATACCCATCACGCCGAGCACTTGGCCGGTCTTGGAGAGGATGGGATATTTTGATGTGATAAACCACGACGGGATGCCCTGACGATTGAGGAAAATTTCCACAATCTTGGTGACCGGCTTGCGGCGTTCCATGATCTGCAGGTCATCGCGACGGAATTTTTCCGCCAACCGGCGTGGCAGCAGGTCGAAATCCGTATGGCCGATCAACTCCGCTTCGGTTCTAAATTCATACAACTCAACCAGAAACTGATTGGCCGCCAAGAGCACCCCTTCGCGATCCTTGGCAAAGAAGGAGATATTCTCAATACAGTCGAAAAGATGATAGACAGGAGTAGACGAACTGAGCGCATTCAACAAAACGCGGCGCCGTTTTTGAACCTCTCTGGTGCTTATCATAGCTGAAATTGAGCTGGAGACAATTGCCCTCGCATGTCGCATTAATAATAAAAAAGGCCGAAAGAATGCAAGACAGATTTTCCCGTTTGAGGTATATTCAAAGTGTTCCGCGAATGACCAATCCGATGAAATACTGGATACGATTGTTACTGACTATTCTGGTGATGCCCGTGGTGCTATCGGCACAGGAACTTTCCGATGCAGCCAAGGCTGAGTTTTTTGGCCAAAAGATTTTCCCCATTCTCAAAGCCAATTGTTTCAACTGCCATGGGGCGAAAGAGAAGCTCAAGGGCGACTTCCGCATCACCAGCCGCGCTGGGCTTTTGAAGGGGGGCGAGATTGGGCCGGCGATTAATCTCAAGGAGCCGGAGAAGAGCCTTTTACTCGACATGATTTCCTATCGCGATGGCGACCACGAAATGCCGCCCAAGGCGAAGCTGCCGCAAGCGCAAATCGATGCACTTACGCAATGGGTGAAGCTGGGCGCGCCATTCAATCCCAAGCTGGAAATCGCCGGCAACGACGAGCCGCACAAGCTGCCCAACACGCAGATCAATGCCCGCACGCGCGCTTACTGGGCGTACCAAAAAATCGCCCGCCCGTCCGTGCCCAAGGTGGCCAACGCAGACTGGAGCCGAACCGCCATTGATGCATTTGTGTTCGACCAGTTGCAGCGCAAAAAACTTTCGCCCAATGGACCGGCCGACAAACGCCAGCTCATTCGGCGCGCGTATTACGATCTCATTGGCCTGCCGCCTTCGCCAAAGGAAGTGACGGCCTTTGTGAACGACAAATCGCCCAAGGCGTTTGAGAAAGTCATCGACCGGTTGCTGGCCATGCCGCAGTACGGCGAGAAGTGGGGCCGGCATTGGCTCGACCTTGTGCGCTTCGCCGAGACCAACGGCTACGAGCGCGACAGCAAAAAGGATCTCATCTGGAAATTTCGCGACTACGTCATTCGCGCCTTCAACGAAGACAAGCCGTATGACCGATTCATCATGGAACAAATCGCCGGCGATGAATTACCCGATATGACGGGCGACTCCATCACGGCCACGGGTTTTTATCGGCTCGGCATTTGGGACGACGAACCCGCCGACCGGCCGCTGGCACGCTACGATTATCTCGATGATATTTTGCGCACAACGAGCGAGACGTTTCTCGGCATGACGGTCGGCTGCGCGCGTTGCCACGATCACAAGATCGATCCCATTCCACAGAAGGACTACTATTCGCTGCTGTCGTTTTTCAGCGACATTTCTCCGCATGGCAAGGGCGCGACCAATCACGTGCCTATTACTGACCCCAATACAAAGAAGGAGATGGCGGTAAAACGCACTGCGCATCAGAAGCAAATCCAGCAGGTTCAGGCCAAGATTGATCCAATCGAGGAACAGTTGCTTGATGAACTGGCCAAGAAAAACCCCGCCCTCAAGGAGAAGGCTCCCAAGGATACCAAGAAGTTAAACAACCCGTTTGCTTTGCCGGACGCCTCGCGCGGCAAGGGCCAGATCTGGGAGTACACATTTGAGAAGCCCGGCGACAACTGGTTCGAAATTGCCTACGACGATCGCGCGTGGAAAAAAGATTGGTCCGGCTTTGGCCGCAAAGGCACCCCCGGCAGCCACGTGCGCACAGAGTGGCACACGAAGGATATTTGGTTGCGCAAGGATTTTCGGCTGGTGGAAATTCCCGGCAAGCTCGTCCTGCGTATCCACCATGATGAGGATGCGCAAGTCTACCTGAACGGCAAGCTCGTCAAGACGCTCAAGGGTCACACCAATCGCTACCATGATTTGGATATCACCGCGGCTGCGATCGACGTAATGCAGACCGGCCGCAACACGCTCGCCATTCATTGCCAACAAACCGTCGGCGGTCAATACATCGATGCCGGATTGCTGGTGGATTACAATATCACGCCCGTGCCTTTGCTCGCGCGGCTTCACGGCAAGGAGATTCTCGGGGAAGCCAAGCTCGCTGAGTACAATCAACTGAACCAGCAGTTGGCCAACCTTGAGAAACAAAAATTTGAGGTGAAGGATGAATTTGCCATGGCCGTTGCAGAGCGTGGCCGGCAACAAACTTGGGTGCTCAAGCGCGGCAACCCGCAATTGCACGGCGATGAAGTGGGGCCATCGTTCCCGCAAATCCTGGGTGTACCCGAGGCGAGCATCCCGAAGGATTACGACTCCGGAAAAACCTCGGGCAAACGCCGCGTGCTTGCCGAGTGGATCGCCAGCAAGAATAATCCAATGACCGCCAAGGTGATGGCTAATCGCCTCTGGCAGCATCACTTCGGTCGCGGCATCGTGCGCAGCTCAAATAATTTCGGATTCATTGGCGAACAACCCACGCATCCGGAGCTGCTTAACTGGCTTGCTGCTGACTTGGTCGAAGGCGGTTGGAAACTCAAGCGCATGCACAAGGTCATTATGCTGAGCCGCACTTATCAAATGTCCACCACCGGTAACAAGGCCGCGCTGGCTGCCGACCCGAACAACGACTTCTTCTGGCGGTTCGATATGCGTCGCCTTACCGCCGAGGAAATCCGCGACTCCATTCTCAACCTCACCGGTCAGTTGAACTTAAAAATGTCCGGCCCCAGCATTTACACCGAGATCCCCGCCGAAGTTGCTAATACCGCCTCGCGCCCCGGCGCCGCGTGGGGCCGCAGTTCCAAGGAAGACGCCGTTCGCCGCAGCGTTTACATCTTCGTGAAACGCTCCCTAAACGAACCCTTCCTCGCCGCCTTCGACTGGGCGGACACCGACAACACCTGCGACGTCCGCTTCGTCACCACCGTCCCCACCCAAACCCTTACGATGATGAACAGCAAATTCCTGAATGACTCCGCCGAAGTCCTCGCCCTCCGTCTGCAGGAAGAACAACCCAACGACCTTCGCGCCCAAGTCACCCGCGCCCTAACCCTCGCCACCAGCCGCCCTGCCACCCAAACCGACATCACCGACGGACTGAAGCTCATCGAACATTTCACCAAAAAAGGCGCTGACAAAAACAAAGCCCTGCAACGCTTCTGTTTGTTGGTGCTGAACCTGAATGAATTTGTATACTTGGATTGAATGAACCACAGAGAGCACAGAGATTAAAAACCAAATTCTCTGTGCTCTCTGTGTCTCTGTGGTAAAAAAAAGAAAAAGTGAGATGGGTAAACAAACAGCGTGTGCGTGAATGTTTGGAGGAGCTCAGCAACAAGGAGCTTCAGGAAAAGCTATGGTTGTCCACAGGAGAGGCGGGGAGTAATGTTTCCTCATTCGTTGAGGCTCATTGCCAATTGTATGATGATTGTGGGCTGGGGGACGCATTGGAAAAAGGGTCCGTGTATGGTGATTCGATTGATAAACAACTCCTCTTTCTGGAAGTGCAAATGAAAGATGTCGACGCCGACAGATATCCATCCGAAATAATTGACTCCCCGGAGATGCAAGGGATTCGAGAGTTAGCGGCTAAGATTCAGGCTGAGATTGAGGCGAAGGAAAGATGAATGAATTTATTTACTTGAGCTGAACACAATTGAACACAGAAAAGCACGATATTTAGGATTCATTATCCTGTTCATCCTGCCCATCATTGTTAAAATAAAAAAGCTAATGGCAAACACAGACAAACCAACGAACACGTTCTGCGGGCAGACCTCGCGACGGGAATTTTTGCATCAGGTGGGCGGCGGCTTTTCGTCGTTGGCGTTGACGGGGATGATGGCGGGGGACGGCTTTCTCGCACGCCAAGCGATGGCGGCAGATGGCAAGACGCCGTGGGCGAATCCGCTCGCGCCTAAGAATCCGCCGTTGCCGGCGAAGGCGAAGCACGTGATTTTTCTGTTTATGTACGGCGGCCCGAGCCATATGGATACGTTTGACTACAAGCCCAAGCTGTATCCGCTCGATGGCAAAACGATTGAGGTGAAAACCTTCGGGCGCGGCGGCAAGAAAAAGGGCGGGCGCGTGGTGGGCCCGAAATGGAAGTTCAAGCAATACGGCCAATGCGGCAAACACATCAGCGATCTTTTCCCGCACGTCGGTCAGCAAGCGGATAAGATTGCGTTTTTGCATTCGATGACCGCCGACTCGCCCATCCACGGCTCGGCGATGTTGATGATGAATTCCGGCCACTTGCTCAGCGGCAAACCTTCGTTGGGTTCGTGGGTAAATTACGGCCTCGGCAGCGAAAATGAAAACCTCCCCGGCTACGTGGTGATGCTCGATCCCACCGGCGGCCCCATCAGCGGCGCAAAGAATTGGACGAGCGGTTATATGCCCGCCGCGTATCAAGGGGTCACTGTGAATGCCAGCGGCACGGCGATTCTGGATTTGAAAAACGCGCGCGGCATGAAGCGCGAGGAACAGCGCACGATGCTCGACGCGTTAGGCCGCTTCAACAACCGCCATCTCAGCACGCGCACGGACAATTCCAACCTCGCTGCCCGCATTGCCAGTTATGAGCTGGCGTACAAAATGCAAATGAGCGCGCCCGAGGCGGTGGATTTTGATAGCGAACCAGCGCACATTCACAATCTCTATGGCCTCGACCAAAACCGAACGCGTGATTTTGGCCGCAAATGTTTGCTCGCACGACGGCTCGTGGAACGCGGCGTGCGGTTCATTCAAATCTACAGTGGCGGCAACCACAACGACGCCAACTGGGACGCTCACGGCGACCTCGAAAAAAATCACAATTACCACGCCGGCAACACCGACCAACCGATCGCCGGTTTGCTGAAAGATCTTGAACAGCGCGGTTTGCTCGACGAAACGCTCATTATTTGGGGCGGCGAATTCGGCCGCCAACCCACCGCCGAATACGCCAAAGGCACCGGCCGCGATCACAACAGCTACGGCTTCACCATGTGGATGGCCGGCGGCGGGATCAAAGGCGGCACGAGCGTCGGCCAAACTGACGAACTCGGTTCGGCCGCTGTGGAAGATCGTTTTCACGTGAAAAACCTCCACGCAACGGTGTTAACCCAACTCGGATTCGACCCCAATAAGTTGTCGTATTTCTACCGCGGCCTCGACCAACGGTTAGTCGGCGTTGAAGGCGCAGAGCCGATTCGGCAGATTATATAGATGCGGATTCCACGCGTGAACCCCGTGCCTTCACTCTAATAAAGAATCTCAAAATCACCGTTCGGCAACGCGAACGCCGCGGTAAAACTCCAGACCGGTAATCCTTTTTGGCTGCCGTGAGCGGGTTGGATTGTGCCATTGCTTCCCAAAACCGACCACGAAAGGTTGCCCCCTTTATTCCAGCCGGTATTTTCGCTCCACGCCAGCAGCACGTCGCCCGCTTTATTCACCGCAAGCGCGGGATGACGTTGACGGTCATCTTTGGCAATTTTCACGGCATCGGATTTGCCATC
The DNA here is from genome assembly GCA_014382585.1 of Limisphaerales bacterium. Lineage (NCBI taxonomy): Bacteria > Pseudomonadati > Verrucomicrobiota > Verrucomicrobiia > Limisphaerales > Limisphaerales bacterium. The sequence goes on from JACNJL010000036.1 coordinate 28,852, forward strand.
CAGTTTGCCGACAAAAACATTCCCTTCCGCTTCCCACGCGCCGAGCACGCCGGTGGGCGTTTGTACGAATGCGGCGCTGCTCATCACGCATTGGCCGATGCGCCACGGGCCCACGATTTTTTCGTTTACCTTGCCGGTTTCGCTGCCGACTAACAGTGTCATGTCGCGATTCACAAATTTCTGCGCGCCGCGATACAGGGTGTGCAGTTTGCCATCCGCATTCACAAAACTTTTCAACCCGCAACAACCGCACGTGCCTTTTTTTGTGCTGATGATTTTCTCTTTCGCAAACGTCTTGCCGCCATCGGTTGAGGTCGCAACAAAAACGCCGCGCACATTCTCGCCCTTCGGGGTGTTCTTTGGCGCAGCGTGCCACACGACGTACACGTTGCCTTTGCCATCGGCGGCCACCGAGCCGCCGCCATCGAGCGCGGTGGTCCATGTCATCAAATTGCGTTCATTTTCAAACCCGCTTCCGTCGATGCGCATCCGCGTGTAAAACATCGGCGACCCGTGATGCGGCGAACCTCCGCCCGCTTGCGAACCATTCCAAGCCACGTGCACGCGCCCGTATTTCCCCAACGTAATATGCGGCCCGCGAATCGTCCCCACTGCCACCGCGCTGCCGGCGATTTGATTCACCTTCATTGGCCTGGAAAATTTCCCGCTGCTGCGCGTCACATAATAAACATCCGTGGCCCGTTCCTTGCCCGATAGAAAAACAATATGCGCAGTGCCTTTTGCATCGGTGACAATTTGAGGTTGTTTCCCGTGCATCGGCAGATGGACAAGCGAAACTTTCGGAGCGGCAACGAGCGTGCCGGCAAAGAGAATGGAAAGGAGAGTGGCTTTCATAGGATTAGAGTAGAGGGAATCTGGAGGTTGTCGATGAGGTTTTTTGGGTATCCGTCATTCCTCCCCGCTGGGTTGCAAAATCACTTTCATCAACCCCGCCTCCGCAGCGAATAGGCGGTCAAACCAATCCGGCCCTTCCTCGAGTGTGGCTTTGGCGGTGATAAGCGGTTCAACTTGGAAGGTGCCATTCGCAAGCAAATCGATGCACTCGGGGTATTCGCCGTTGGAGGCGCATGATCCATAAACGGTCAACTCGCGGGTGACGACCGATTGCAGCGGGAAATCAACCGTCGGCGCGAGATTGCCGATGAGGGTGACGTGGCCGCCTTTGCGGGTGGCTTCGATGGCGGTTTGTACGGTGGGTGTGGCTCCGACAACTTCCATCGCGATGTCCGCGCCGCGCCCGTCGGTAGCGTCGTGGATGGCGGCAACAGCGTCGGAAGTCTTGGGGTTGATGCCGATGTCCGCGCCGAGGGTTTGGGCGAGTGCGAGTTTTTCATCGGCCAAATCAACGGCGATGACTTTGTCACAACCGGCCGCCTTGAGCGCTTGCACGACGAGCAGGCCAATCATGCCCGCGCCGACGACCACCGCCGTGTCGCCCGCCGCGATGGGTGTTCGCTTCACCGCGTGCACGGCGACGGATACCGGCTCAATCATCGCCGCGTGTTCGAAGGGGAGGTTGTCGGGCATCGGATAAATGATGTGCTCGGGCACTACGGCGTATTCGGCGAAGCATCCGTGTTGGCGGTAATCCTCGCACGAGACGCCCAGCACGCGGCGGTCATCACACAAATTCATTTGACCGCGCGCACAGAAATCGCACGCGCCGCAGGACACCATTGAGTCGAATGTCACACGATCGCCTTCCTTCACGTTCGTGACTTCGCCGCCGATGCCAGACACTACGCCGCTAGCTTCGTGGCCCATGATGAGTGGCGGAACGCGCCGACCACTCGAACCATCGAAGCCGTGGATGTCGCTCCCGCAAATCCCGCACGCGCGAATCTGCACGAGCACATCACGCCCGCCAACTTCCGGCAGCGGCATTTCGGTGACGGTCAGTTTTTTGTATTCTTCGAGCAATAGGGCTTTCATTGTGGGCAGGATGATACGGAAGTAAAACACGCGATTCAAACACGGATGTTTATGATGATTGAGGTGGACCCGAAAATATTAGTGTATTTTCGACGATCGGTTTTCTAAATAAATCGTAGAGCAATTCAGCAAATAATACGTCTGACTCACATGAAAATGAATGCAAAATCCTTTGTTTTATTCTGTTTTAGCCTAAATTTGATTCTGGCTCCGCTCCAAGGTTGGACTGTTGAGCCCCTGCGTAATCAACCTGTGACGAGCCCCATTCCGAGCCCAACGCTGGAGCAGAAAGCTGTTCGCCCAACCCCCGCCATTCGTCCATTGCCGGGGCGCTTTCCCGGTCGAGGGCCAGTCAAGCCGCAGCCGGTCAATTGGGCTGAGAAACAAATCGTTGCCACCGGCACCATAAGCGACATCAAAGAAGGGCCGACAGCCCGCTCGTTGCCGCCCATTTATAATCACAAGCTCACCATTGACATTGATGGCGTGTTGCGTGGCGACCTCAAAGCGGGCGCGCAATTGACGGCGAACCATTCCGCGCGCCAAATGCAAAAGCCGGCTTATCCGAAAGGCAAAGTGATCGTCGCTCTGTCCAACGTGCGCGGTAACCTGCGCATCGAAGCGGTGGAAGCGCTGGACGCCAAGAAGCTCGCCGCCATCAAGCTGGCCTGCGAATTGCCGATGGGTTGGAAAAAAATGAATGGAAAACTCACCTCCCCATGGGTCGCGCAAAAAGAACGGGCCTGGCCCAAGGCGCAAAAAGTTGACGCCAAACATTTCTGTTCCGTGACCGGTCGGCCCGCGTTGTTGGCCAGTGGTGCGGTGAATTTCAATGTGGAAAAAGTACCGCCCATCAAAGCTATCAAATGGACCAACCCCGATGGCGATGGCCAATACAAAATCACCGTCATCAACCCGACCGCCAAACCGGTGACCATTAACGCCCTCCGCCAAGCCGGCAAACGCATCCTGTGGAAAGAAAGCCTCGTTATTTTGTGCCAAGGCAAATCCTACCCCGTGCCCGGCTCCATTGGCCTGTTGAGCAGCACGAAGCCGGTAACCCTCAAGCCCGGCCAGAGCCTCGGCACTACCGTCAACGCGCTCGCGCTCGAAGGCCCGTCGTGGCCGAAAGGCGGCTCTCGCATTGAGTTCCAATTCTGCCTCGGTGAACGCAGCAGCAAGCAGAGCTTCTATTACATGTCCCGCCATCACGACGCCATCCGCGCGGCGGTCAAGAAGCCGGTGAATTGAATTCACCACAAAGGGAACGACGGGTTCTCAAAACTGACGTGGCACGCTCGGTGAGCGCGCTCTGAATTTTAATTATTTCGAAGCGATTGCACACTCCACACGTCGGGCGGTGTTGGAAGCCTCGTAAATTGTATCGATGGTTTCTAAAACGGCCACCGTGCTTTCGGGTGTGTTGCGGCAGTCGGTCCCTTCGCGAATCGCGCGTAGCCAATCTTCGAGCAAATTCACCATTGCTTTGCCGCCGTAACCGGTTGTGGTATCGGGGGGCAACTCGAAGGATTCTTCCATCGCCAAAAACTGTGGCTGTGGCCCGTGGATTTCCAATGCGCCGCCTGTGTTGCTGCGGCTCGGATCCCAGTGCACCCAGCGTTGTGTGCCGCGGAGGTTCCACTGGATGTCGTTTTGCCAGCGCGGATGCCAGTAGCCGCCGGTGAACGTGGCGAGCCCGCCGCCAGCTAAATCCAGAATCGCGCTGCCGCCATCTTCAACCTCGGCCTCGCTGCCGCTGAAGTTTCCCACGCGTGCGGTGATGCCGGTGATGGTTTCGCCGGTTATGTAATGAAGCAAATCAAGATGATGGCAGCCGAGCCAGTTAAAAAATCCGCCGCCCGATTGCGCGGAGTCAAACAGGTAATGGCCGGGATCGCGCCGGAAAATGTTGCTGGTGGTCCATGTCATTTCCACGCTAATGAGCTTGCCGAAACTGCCTCGAGCCACCATGGCGCGCAGGCGGTTGGCCAATTCATCGTAGCGCCACAGGTAGCCGCTCTGAAAAGCCACCTTGTTTGCGCGGACCGCATCGGCCATTTGGCGCGCATCGTTGGCGTTGGCCGCGCCGGGTTTTTCGAGCACAATATGTTTGCCGGCTTGGGCGAGTTGGATGACGGCGTCCGGCCCCACATTATTTTGCAGGCAAACTAATGCCGCATCAAATAAATGACCGCCTTCGGCCAACAAAGCTTCTACCGTTTCAAATCGGGGCAAGTGGGTTAATCGCTCTTCAAGACTCGCGGTGCCATTGTCGAAGGCCGGCATGATCGCAGTGATTTCTAATTCATTCGCGACGTGTGTCAGTGACTCACGCCAACCCATGCCGTGCGGATGATCAACACCCAATATTGCGATGCGTAATTTTCCAGCCACGCGCGGAGCGTAACGTTGGGCGGCTCTCTTGTCATTTTTAAACGTGGCAAACCGGTCTTGCCTCGCAGTGGCGAATCCCGGATGCTTTTGCCAACCATGAAATATATTTTTTCAATTCTGTTGGTTCTTTCTTTACTAACCCCGCTCGCGGAAGCTGCCGCCCAACCCAAGCGCGTACTGCGCATCATTGCCTTTGGCGCGCATCCGGATGATGCCGAGTTTCAGATCGGCGGTTGCGCTATCAAATGGGCGCAGCTCGGCCACAAGGTGAAGCTCGTCTCGGTGACTAATGGCGACATCGGTCACTGGAAAATGGCCGGCGGCCCGCTCGCCAAGCGCCGCACCGCCGAGTCCAAGGAAGCCGCCAAGCGCATGGGGGTGGAATCGCTCGTACTCGACATCCACGACGGCGAAATCATGCCCACACTCACGAACCGAAAAACCATCGCGCGGCTCATTCGCGAATGGCAGGCGGACCTTGTCTTCACCCATCGCCCGCACGATTATCATCCGGATCACCGCAACGCCGGGCTGCTCATTCGCGATGCCGCCTTCATGGTGGGTGTGCCATTTTACGTGCCCGACACACCACCGGTGAAGCGTAATCCCGTTTTCATGTATTTCCCCGATCGATTCAAGCGCCCCTATCCATTCCAAGCTGACATCGCGATTTCCATCGATGATGTGTTTGATAAAAAAATGCACGCGCTTGATGCGTTGGAATCGCAAGTTTACGAAGGCGGTGCAAATGGCTCCGCGCAGACGCTCATCATCCGCAAAGCCCACGACCCCGTGGCGCGCAAAGAAATTCTCAAAGCCAGCTGGACCGCACGCAACGGCCGCATCGCCAATTTATTTCGTGATTCGCTGGTGAAATGGTACGGCCCCGAAAGAGGCAAAGCCGTTAAAACCGCCGAGGCATTCGAAATTTGCGAATACGGTCGCCGTCCGAACGAGGCGGAAATGAAAGAACTTTTCCCATTTTTCAAAAAATAAAACCATGAAACTCACACTACTCCTACTTTCAATGATGTTGCCGCTGGCAGCCTCCGCTCAATTAGTAAAATTCGATGGCGCGAAGGCCGTTCAGTACAAACACGTGGGCGATACCAAACTGTTTATGCACATATTTGAACCGCAGAACCGCCCTTCCGGCGGGCAGTTTCCGGCAATTGTATTCTTCTTTGGCGGCGGATGGAATGGCGGCACCCCAAAGCAATTCGAACCGCACTGCCGCCACCTTGCCGCGCGCGGGATAGTGGCCATCACGGCGGAGTACCGCGTGAAAAGTCGCAACCAAACAACGCCGTTCGAATGCGTGGCCGATGGCAAATCCGCCATTCGATGGGTGCGCGCAAATGCGGCCAAATTTCACATCGACCCCAATCGCATCGCGGCCGGTGGCGGCTCGGCGGGCGGTCACGTGGCAGCGGCCGTCGGCAATTGCCCCGGGCTCGAGGGAAAAGGCGAGGACTTGAAAATCAGCAGCAAGCCCGATGCGCTCGTGCTGTTTAATCCCGTTTATGATAACAGCGAAAATGGTTACGGTTACTCTCGCGTAAAGCCGCGTTGGAAAGAAATTTCGCCGATGCACAACCTCCGAAAAGGCGCGCCGCCCACGATTGTGTTTCTCGGCACCAAAGACAAACTCATCCCCGTGGCCACCGGTGAGGAATTCGACAAACGAATGAAAGCCATCGGCAGCCGCAGCGAGTTGCATTTGTACAAAGACGCCCCGCACGGGTTTTTCAACAAAGGCAAACCCGGCAATCATTACCCCGATACGATTGAGAAAATGGATAAGTTTCTCGCGGTACTTGGGTGGCTCAAGGGCGAGCCAATTGAGAAATAAAGTAACCACACTTACCAACGCCCGTCTGCTTTACAGACCAACTTTCACTGCTAAAATAATTATGATGAATGCGTACAGGATTTCAATGAGGCGAGTTTTTATTGCAATGATGTGGGTGACGCTCGCGTCGGCGGCAATGGCGCAGCAACGTTCGCCGGAGGGATTGTTCAAGCGTTGGGATAAAAATGGGGACGGCAAGCTCGTGTTGGCCGAGGTGCCGCAGGGTACCCAGCGAAATTTCAAGCGTGCGGATGCCAATGGTGACGGCAGCATTTCGCTGGCGGAACATTTGAAACTTTTTAAGCGTCAGCCAAAAGCGCCGGGAGAGGTGGCCGGCGTGAACGTGCTGCGCGATCTCCCGTATGCCGGCACGAAAAATCCCCGGCAAATGTTGGACTTGATGCTGCCCGAAAAGCGCGCCGACAAAAAGCCACTGCCGGTGCTGGTGTGTATCCACGGCGGCGGCTGGCGCGGTGGCCACAAAAGCGGCGGTGCCAACCAAATCGCCGGCTACATTCGGCCGGGGCGGTTCGTCGGCGTGTCCATCGGCTATCGGCTCACCGGCGAGGCGCAATGGCCGGCGCAGATTCACGATTGCAAGGCGGCCATCCGCTGGATTCGCGCCAATGCAAAAAAATACAACCTCGACCCCAACCGCATTGCCGTCATCGGCTCCTCGGCGGGAGGGCATCTCGTGGCGATGCTCGGCACCAGCGGCGACGTGAAGGAACTCGAAGGCAAACTCGGCCCGCACCTCGACCAATCCAGCCGCGTGAAATGCGTCATCGATTTGTTTGGCCCGACCGCACTGTTGCAAATGGGCGAGAAGCAAAACGCGCCCACTTCGCCAGAGAGTCGGCTCATCGGCGCGCCCCTTCAATCGGCTAAAGCCAAAAGTCTGCAAGCCTCGCCGCTCACGCACGTCACCAAAGGCGACGCCCCGCATCTTATCATCCACGGCACGAACGACCGGACCGTGCCTTTTTCGCAATCGGTCATCCTCCACGCCGCTTTAAAAAAAGTCGGTGTTGAATCGACACTCATCACCGTGGAAAACGGCGGCCACGGCATCCGGCGCGCGATGACCGACATACAGGTTGGATTGTTTTTGGAGTGCCACATTTTCGGTAATGGCAATAAACTGCCGGATGAAACTGTGCGCGCGCGATAAGTTCCACCTTGCCCCAAATAGGATTCACCACAGAGGCACAGAGAACACAGAGGTTTTGAATTGGTAGGGCGGTTTCTCCGAAACCGCCACGGCGCGCTCGGAGAGCACGCCCTACCTCTCTGTGTTCTCTGTGCCTCTGTGGTAAAAAAGAAAACGGGACGAGGAGGAACTCATCCCTCCCTTGCGGACAACTTTGGCTCGATTGGATTTTGGGGCGGCGATAACCTCACAGAATGAAAGCGGGGCGATGGATTGTGGGTGTGATTTTGATGGGCGCGTTGGCAGTGCTGGCGTGGCAACGCTTGCCCAAGCCGGATCGCGCTCCGGCGGCGGCCCAGCGGGTGAAGCCTGCGCTGGAAAAAGCGTTGGCGGCTAAGGGATTGCGTTGGGGGGCACCGGTTTTTATTCGGATTTTCAAGGAGGAAAAACAACTCGAGTTGTGGGTGGATAATGGAAAGCAATTTCAACTGTTCAAAACGTGGGCCATTTGTAAATTTTCCGGCGAGCTCGGGCCCAAGCTGAAGGAGGGCGATGGGCAAGCGCCGGAGGGGTTTTATTTTGTGCCGCGCACGCGAATGAATCCGCGCAGTCGCTTTCATCTTTCTTTCAATCTTGGTTATCCGAACACCTACGATCGCGCCCGCCAACGTACCGGCAGCGCCTTGATGGTCCACGGCAATTGCGTGAGCATCGGCTGCTATGCGATGACGGATGCGCGCATTGAAGAAATTTATTCGTTGTGCGACGCCGCGCTGAAAAACGGTCAGCGCTTTTTTCGTGTGCACTCTTTTCCATTTCGGATGACCGAGGCCAATATGAAACGCCACGGGAAATCCAAGTGGATGAGTGAATGGAATAATCTTAAACAAGGATTTGATTGGTTTGAAAAAACCAAGCGCCCGCCGAATGTGACGGTGAGCGGGAAAAAATATCAATTCAGTGCCGACGCGCACTGATTGGGAGGCTAAATGGTAGGGCGGTTTGGCGGTTTCTTCGAAACCGCCGCGGCGCGCTCGGAGAGCACGCCCTACCTCTCTGTGTTCTCTGTGCCTCTGTGGTAAAAAAAAGAAAACGGACGAGGTGGAACTCGACCTCTCCCTTCATCGCATCGCCCGTTGAGCCGCGAGCCAGCCGGCGGCGACTCCAACCACGAGCCCCAGCGTGTGGGCGGTGTTGGCGATGGGGCCGACGAGGCCGGTGAAGCAAACGGCAAACCAAATGAGCAGCATCATGATGGTGCCTTGATCCAGTTGTAGGCCGAAGCCGGGATCGCGGTTGCCGCGAATCCAAAGGTATCCGAAGAGCGCGTAATTGACACCGGACATGCCGCCGAAATTGGGGCCGGAAAGCAGATATTGGCCGAGGTTGGAAAGAACGGCCGCTAACAAAATGAACCCCAGAAATCGTCCTGTCCCGAGTTTGCCTTCCATGCCGCCACCTAAAAAATATAGCCAGTACAGGTTGAAAATAAAATGCATCCAGCCGAAGTGCAAAAGAATGGGCGTCACCAGCCGCCATACTTGGCCTTGGCCCACGACTTTTTCTTCTTTGGAGAGTTGCACTTTTTGGCCGGTGATCTCGGGCAGGAATATTTCTTTCAACCGGTATTGCAATTGCTGGCCGCCGGTCATTTTGCTTTTGGTTTCTAAAGTGAGATCAATGCCGGAAATGTGCAGGTGGGAAAGATCTTTTTCCGCCACCGCCAACATTTGGACAATGAAGCAGAGGCCGATTAGGAGAAACGTAAAATACGGAGTGCCCGATGTGCTTTGCCCGAACACCTGCGTGCGCACATCCACTTGGCGCTTGGCGGCGCGCGCGTTTTGTTCGGCTTCCTTTTTGCGTAAAGTTGCCGCTTGACGCGCGCCTTTGGCAAACTCGCTGGCGGAGGGGTTGGCGCGGAAGGCGTTCAGCTCAGCTGCGGCCTCGGCGAGTTGGTCGTCGTCGTGAATCCACAGCGTCCATTCACCGTCATCCTCATCCACGTCATTGCCGATGCCCTTAGCGTACAGGTAATCGCCCAGCCGTCGGGCGTCCTGTTCATTTGAAAATTCACCAATCTCGCGCATCGCCGCGGATTGAAAACGAAATGCGGCCCGGAGTCAGGCTTTTTTGGAAACGCACCCCTAGGATCCTCCGCGTGCCACGCTTTCATCGTGATGTGTTCATTTGCCAAACCAGTTCCGCCAATGAGTTTCAGGTTGGATTGAAACGAGGCCAAATTCACGACCGAAAACTTCCCCCAAGGAAGTAGTTTTATAAACGTAAAACAGCAGAAACGCCGAGAAGAATTCAGGCAATTAATTGTGAATAACTTGTGAATAGTTTGTGTGTAACTTTTTAAGGGGGGGGGGCTTGACTCAATTCAGCCCTTTAGATATATTTATTTCAACACAACTCAGAGTGTCCAAACAATAACAGTGCATTGAGGATTACCTCGTCCTTGACGCAGTAAAAAAGCGAGTTTTCTGTCCCGAACAGGGCGGTGAATCTGGTATGGATATGATGAAGAGAGCAATCGTAAAAAGATTGGCTGATGTGTTTTCGGGAAATTCAATTCCATTCTGTCCCCACTTTTCTCGGGAGGGAAAATCCCACGAGTTAACCGTGAAGTTTCCATCATGATTACTTTGGGGAAAATGAAGTTATCCGGGCTAATGTTGGTCGTTGGAGCGATCTCGTTTGCAGTTGGGTTCACTTACCACAACCCCGGCGATCCAGCGAACCGCGAAAACTCAAAACGCGAAGAATCGTCCGTTGTGGAATTACGCCAACAATTAAACAAAGCCAATGCACGCGCCAACTGCGTGGAGGTCACCGAAATTCAAACGGAAGTCCGCGTCATTCGCCCCGTCGGCGTGATTACCAATCCCATTGATATCATCGATGCCCTCATCGCCATCGAGAAAAATACCCCCCCTTTAACCAACAAACGCATCATCATTCATCACTTCCAATCCCTCCGCGATCAGGGCGATGCAGCGTTGGTCCCCATCGAAGCCTTTCTCAAGCGCAACGTGGATCGCGAGTATTATATGGAGATGGGCACCTGGCGTAAGCATCTCTACAACGTCAGTGCCAGCAGCGTTTTGGTAAGACCCATAGACCCCGAGCCCGCTTTGTGCCCGCGCACCCTGCGGCTGGGCCTCATCGATGTGCTCGCGCAGCACGGGGAACAAAAGGCCGAAACCATTCTAGCAGCAACATTAAGAACCACCGCCTCCGGCGCAGAACTAGCCGTGATCGCACAGCACCTCGAAAAATTGGCCCCCGGTCAATACACCCAAATGGCTTTGGAAAATGCCGCGACATTATTGCTCAAATTACCTCACATCGCCGAGCCCAACCGGTTTGATGATTTATCCCGCAACTTTCTCGTGGGATTACTCCTCAAACACAAAGATCAAACCTACCTCATCCACGCCCGCAAAAACCTCTTTGATGCCAATGACCGACTCGACACCCTGCACCTCAACTACATCAACGCCCTCCAACACGAAGCCTGCATCCCCCTGCTGCGCGAACTTTATAACAACTACGACCTCAATAGAGCCGACCGAGGCGTAGCCCGCGATCTTGCCCTGCGCCAATACCTTGGGGTGGATAACGATGTAACCCGAGATTTCCTCACTCACATTCAGGCGTGCTGCAATGTATATCCCGCAGGGAAGCGGGGGATCTCTTGCGTATGTCTATGAGCAACAAAATTAGCTACCTCATCGATCTCGTGGCCCAGCCACCCACGGGTACGGGTTGGGATGAGCACACCCTGTATCAACGCGCCAAAGTAGGCGCCCATGTAATTCGCCGCCTCAAAGATCCTCATTTCAAAGAACGCATGGAAAAACGCCGCGAAGCAGTCATCATCAAGTTAATCAAAATGAAAAAAATAAAAGAAATGCGGGAAGCAATCGAGAAACAAAGAAAGAGCAAAGACTGAAATAATCCGCCAATCCAACCAACCAAAAAAAATGAAAACACAAAAACTCATCCCAACGATGATGGCCCTAACTGCGGCCATACTCATAGGCTATGCCCCCACAACCACGGCTGATGAAGCAGACCACCGTGAATCCGGCGAAGCACTTCTGATTTTAGTGCCACTCGAACCCGAAGCCAACGACGAGGAAATCGCTTCCTTCGATGTGGGTACAGAAACCGGAGAATCCGAATGGCAGGATTATCTGGCCAGTACAGGAATGGAGGAAGCCGACCTCAAGGAACTGGAATCAGCAGGTTATACCGGAACTGAAGGTGAATATCTCAATGAGTTGCCAGGAATCGAAGAAGGATTTGAGTACGGACTCGAAAAAAAAGAGATATTTCCAGATGAAGGTGATGGTCAGGGTTTGAGTTTCCCAGATGAAATCGTTCTTAATGAAGGTAAAGAAGATGACAAAAAGGACTTACTGAAACTCTTTTCAGTTGAAGAGATCGCGTATATTTTTGCTGAACCCTTTAGCATTAATCGAGTGATTATACCAGGTGAACGAGCAAAATGGGAAATAGTGCTCCCGTTTTTGGTGCACTTTGAATATGGGAAAAAGTGGGAGGATGTGGCCGGAGATGTTTTCTATGAACAGTTAGTCAATATGAAATTGATAACAAACGGAATTGAGGTGCTAAATGACGATTATTTCATGGTCCCAATGAAGGGCGTAATTGATCAATACAGCAAAGAACCATTGCATGTATCACTAAAGGGTGAGGTTTCAAGTGGTCCAGTTATTTTTGACGGCAATAAAATTAATTACCAGATACAATTTGGGTCAGATGTAACTGTGCGCAGCATGGATGAGGTTATATTTTCATCCAGAGGTGATTATTCAGCATGGGTTGCTGGTGTTGTGTTTGATGTTGACAGCCTTAGGGCAGAGCCAGGTTTATTTCAAGAAATAAAACCAAGGATCGTTAGATTGGATATAGAGAATTAATGGAAGTTTTAATCGATATGAAAATATTAATAATAATCGTTTCCTTGATATCCATTAGTCACATTGGGTGTCAATCTGTAGGAGTAGATCATCCTCATTCAAAGGCGCAAACAATAATCAAGTTGTATCGATTGGGTTGCAAATTTACCTATCACTCAAACTCGCCAATTTCAGGCAGGCAGCCTTCAGTGTATGAGGTGGAAGGGGAGCCGTATGGAGAAATTCGGTTTTCAAAGTATATAGATGAAAACCAGATGGATTTGAATTATAAAATATCAGTACCCGCATCTCAAATGCAGATTGTATTAAATGCCCCTTTAATTGCGCTTACAGCTGGGCACGATGTGGCCACTACGTTTCCTGTAAATAAATGGGCGAAGTTCAATCAGTTGAAGCGATTGACTATTCATGGGAAAGGTTGGAGTGATCGCTCTATTCTTGAAATTAAATCATCATTTGGGAGGCATATTAAAGAACTTTGTTTGATTAGGTGCACCCAAGTTACAGAGGGCGCCTTAAGGGAAATCGTTATGATGAATTCGCTTGAAAAGGTAATGTTCTTTCGCTGTAGGCTCTCAGAACAGTCCGTCCGTTTATTGCAGGTGAAACGCCCCGATTTGAAAGTATATTATTCAAATGCAAAATTTCCTCCGGAAGAATTGAAAGGGGTCGAATAATGTCTGGAATCGTAAGCTAAGAAACTTCGTGTTTTCCGAATGTGGAAAAATGTGAGTCGGACAGATTCATATAAAGAAAACTGAAGAAATGCGGGAAGCAATCGAGAAACAAAGAAAGAGCAGAGACTGAAATAATCCGCCAATCCAACCAACCAACCAAAAAAATGAAAACACAAAAACTCATCCCAACGATGATGGCCCTAACTGCGGCCATACTCATAGGCTATGCCCCCACAACCACGGCTGATGAAGCAGACCACCGTGAATCCGGCGAAGCACTTCTGATTTTAGTGCCACTCGAACCCGAAGCCAACGACGAGGAAATCGCTTCCTACGATGTGGATACAGAAACTGGAGAATCCGAGCGGCAGGAATATCTGGCCAATACAGGGATGGAGGAAGCCGACCTTGAAACACCAGATTCAACTGATAATACCGGAACTGAAGGTGAATACCCCAAAGAGTTGCCGGGAATCGAGAAAAGCTTTGAGTACGGATTCGAAATCGGAGAAACGATTCCAAATAAAGGCGATGATCAAGATTCAGATTTTCCAGAAACTGGCGAATGGGAAGTGGCGGATAATGTAAAGCTGCCAGTGAATTGGGGTAATTGCGGGGCGTTTTTGGTCAGTGGAATTAATCAAAACAACAAGGAGTTTTTGGATCGACTGTTCATTGATGTTAACCTTAACGAGAAAAAACTTGTGAAATTAGCAATTCAATATTTTTCTGATGAGAAAAAGTATGAAAAGTATGGGTTTCCATTCAAGAATTTGCACTCTTTAGGTGAGAATTATTTATCGAACGAAAGATTTCCTGAAGTGGGCGGAGTGAATTTGAAGAGGGGAGATGTTATTCTTGGGGTGAACATTTCTGCATTGGTAACATATGTGCATATTGTAGGCGGCAAACTGTTTGCGGCGAAACATTCTGCTAAAGGCAAACTGAAAAAGTTAAATCTAGGGCCTAAAATTTCAATCGAAGAGTACGTAGGCAAACTAATCAAAAAGAAGGGGAAATGCCAGTTTGCAATCGTGGAAGTTCTTGTTGTGGAGCACATTGGAAACATACATGATCCTGAGAGCGCAAAGCCTGAGGTTATTTATGATGGGAGTATATACAGGGATTTATTTGTTGTCGGGCGTGTTGACGCGATCGGAATATTAAAGACCAGAATCAGGGCAGACGCAACCATAGATGTCAAAGCGGGCCCAAAATTTTCATCAATTGAGTTCAAACTTCCGTAGGGAGGGCAATTATGACAATGAAATTGTGCTTAATTATATGTTGCCTCCTCATGTTATGTGGGGGGGGTGGTTGTGTAGTGGCGCCAAAAGATGAACTTGCGGAATTCCCTGGATTTTTGGCGAAAATACTAAACGAATCCCCGCTTGATCATGATGCAATCGGTGAAATTATGTCACGTGATTTTGTAAGAATGGGAGGCAGGCGAGTGGGAAGAATTGGTGGCGAGGTTTTTGCTTATGAATTCAAAAATTGTGTTGTGTTTGGTACGCTTGGAAGTTGTGCTGGGGTATTCAGCAAAAAAGAAATTAATCAGGTCATCCAAGAATTCGATAATTACAGGAACCACTTGATCGGAATATTAAAAACTTCACCATGGCACGCTCTTAAGATTGCAGAGGCAGAATATGAATGGGAAAAGGAGATTATCGCCGATTGCCCTCCTCGCCCAGATAGTAAATATTTACTAGATATAGTTTGTCAAAGAGATCCACCGGGCACTTATCTTCGTTCCGAATCAATTCTTCTGGTGGTTGGTGGCAATCAATTGTGCGCTATTTCAGCACGGCTTAAACCAAATATATCCGTGCCGCCAAAAGTGAAGCGTGAGGATTTGTTAAGAGGTGGGAAATATGCTGTCTGGAGTGATCAGGGTACTAAATATCCCGAGGCCGCTCGCCCAAGTCGGCGGTGAAGGGAATGAAGAACGGCAACAGTATGGCGGGCCTCATTTTGGCAGTCGCTCCTATGAGTTGCCGGCATGGCTAGGCTCGTATTTGCAAACGTATGGAAAAACGCCGCGAAGCAGTCATCATCAAGTTAATCAAAATGAAAAAAACAAGAGAAATGCGGGAAGCAATCGAGAAACAAAGAAAGAGCAAAGACTGAAATAATCCACCAATCCAACCAACCAACCAAAAAAATGAAAACACAAAAACTCATCCCGCCGATGATGGCCCTAACCGCAGCCATACTCATAGGCTATGCCCCCACAACCACGGCTGACGAAGCAGACCACCCCGAACCCGGCGAAGCACTTCTGATTTTAGTACCACTCGAACCCGAAGCCAACGACGAAGAAATCGCTTTCTACGATGTGGATACAGAAACCGGAGAATCCGAATGGCAGAAATATCTGGCCAGTACAGGAATGGAGGAAGCCGACCTCAAGGAACTGGAATTAGCAGGATATACCGGAACTGAAGGTGAATACCCCAAAGAGTTGCCAGAAAACCCGGAAGGATTCGAGTACGGATTTGAAATCGGAGAAACGATTCCAAATAAAGGCAATGATCAAGATTCAGATTTTCCAGAAACTGGCGAACGGGAAGTGGCGGATAAACCTGTTCAAAAACAAATCTGCAAGGTTGGTGGGTATCAATTGTTATATGAGGGAACCATCGCTGATGGCAATGCTAAATTTTTAGATAAAGAAGGCCCGATATCTAAACTAGCAAAAGATTCAATGGTTTATTTAAATGACAAATATGCAAAACAAAAAATGACTTTCAAGCCTTTTGTAAATATGGGAAAGCAAGAAGCATTTAACCTTAAATTCAAGGATAAGGGCGGGAAAGAGTGGAAAGCTGGGTCCCTAAAAACGGTCGCATTTTACGTAGGAATTGTAGTTCAATTTTCCGGTGAATGCGATTTTTACTCGAGTGAGACATTTTCCACAGCGCATTTAGTTGCAGGAAAACGGGTAAACGAAAAAGTCGTAAAAAATGAATTGAGAAAAGTCGAAGACGGAGGGATCTGGACTGTGTCAACATTAAGGAATCCGAAAGCAGGATTTACCGGTGCAATGATTGTTGCCGATGCGGCAACTGTACATTCTGCAATTGGAATAAGTGGGAGTGAGAATGAAATAAAGCACAATATTTATTCGTATAAAACAGGCACGAAAATCCCTGTTGGTTTAATCACGCTTTGGCATAAATATACAATTGATGCAAACGGGAAATTTTCTTGGAAATGGGGGAAGAAGAAATGAAGTTTTCATTTTTGCTTTTATTATCGATTGGTTGCGCTGTGCAGGATAGGGCGGTCTCTAACGGAGCAGTTGGCCACCCATTCTCTCCCGCAATAGCAAATCTTAAAATTGGCATGACTTGGTCTCAAGCTAATCTCTACTTGCCTGATTTTACATCGGCAAGTTCTACACTTGTTTTAACGAGGCGTGAAGTAATATTCTCCACAGCCGAAGAGAAGTTGATTGTTCAATTTGGGCCACACGTTGACGGTGAATCCCCCCTAATAGATTGGCGTGTAATTAGTAATAAATTGGAATCGGAATTAACCTTTCCAAAGGATCCAGTATTCGAGCCAACGGGTTTGAGGCGGATTCAAACTGACAACGGAGCTGTCCTTTATCAAGGAATTGGTTTTAAGAAATTTAGCCCTGAAATTTCAGATGGATGGGACTTTCTTATCGAAATGAGGACGTATTCATTCTGGGAAAATATGAGCGGTTTGCAAGTTGGCGATCTTCATAACTTCGTATACAATCCTAGGAATTATCTAAAAGTAGCTAAGTGGTTGAAAAAGAAGGACAGGAACGAGAAGGCTGCGGTGGCGTTTTTGAAGGTGAACGTTCCTCGTCTGATGGAAAAAGGGCGAGTTATCCGTTGAGGGTTTTTATGGGAGGTTCTATTCCGCAAGAATCGCCGACTCCAGTTCGGGTTCCTCGGCTGGCAGCACTCCGAGGGATTGCGTGGCGTGGGCGTGTTGGCGGAGGGTGGCGGCGAGGCGATCGAGGGCTTCGTTGGGGATGCCGGCGTAGACGGGGACGTACACGGTGCCGTCCATAAAATCTTCGCAATCGACTGCCGCGCCGTCTTCGCCTTCCATCGCGCAGAGTTGGGATGAGGATGCGGTGGCGTCAAAGCCTTGGGCGCGCAGGTCGGTTACTAATTCGGTTTTGTTCTCGGTGAAAACTGGAAAGAGCCACCACGTGTTGTGCGGGTTAGCGTGGCCGGCGCAGCGGAGCGGAGTGGGTAGCTGATGGTTCACTCGCTGGCCGGCTTGTCGACGGGCGGTGAGGCGGGCACGCGGGCATTGGCGCAGTCGCCGCCGCAAGAGTGCCAGCTGGGGCAGGGCGGGTTGGCGGCGCAGGAGGGGGATGAGGTCGCCCATAAATCCGCGCACGGCATTGACCACGAGCAAATCATAATCCACCCCAAACATTTTGCAGGCTTGGGTGAAGGCAGTGTAAATCCAGTTGAGGCCAAGCGTTTTGAGCGCGGCAAATTTCAGGGCGCGTTTGAAAAAATACGCGCGGCGTTGCGCGGGGTAATCGGCCATCATCGCGCGCATCCGTTCGCGCACAGCGGCATCGCGCACGCGGGCCATCGCGCCGCCGAGTGCGCTGGCGGTTTTGATGGCGCCGAAGCTGAAGAGGCTGAGATCGCTGCGGGCATCGCCGCGATAGCCTTCGCATCCATCAAACGCTTGCGCGCAATCTTCCGCCACCAAAATTTCCGGATGTTGGCCGGTGATTTCAAAAACCGGATCCAAATCCATGCGCGAGCCGAAGAGGTGAGCGACGAGTACTAGTCGCGTGCGCGGGGTGATGGCGTCCTCCAATTCGTCGGCGAGGATTTCCATCGTGGCAAGGTCCACATCCACCGGAATCATTTGCAGCCCGTGATGCTCGAGGATGCGCGCCATATCGGGAATGTTGATGCCGCTAACAATGACCTCGCTGCCGCGCGGAAGATTTTGAGTGGACAGCCAGCAATCGAAGGCGGTGCGAACAGAAAGCGCGGTGACCGCATCGCCATCATCAGACCAAAGCCGCGTGAGCTCCGTCTCAAGGCGTCGTCGACTCAAGCTCGGCCAAAGGCAGTAGCCCAAGGCCGCAGCCAAGTCGCGGTAACCGATGTCGATCTGTTTGCGGGCAAACATTAAAAACCTGCCGGCCAGCGCGGAGCCGTTGTGGATAAGTAGCAGAACAACTGTCGGAAAGCCATCTTTTTATGGATAGTTTAGGGGAGTGGTTTTTTTACTCTCACCAATCGCTCGGCCCCAACTTCCACCGCGTAATTCAAATGGCAACGTGACGGTTGCGGCAGCCCAATCCGCAAGATGAGTAATTGGCTTTGAGATATCGCGGCGTGTTTGGCGGGCGGTCTTGCGGTTTTCGTAGCGTTGCGCCTCTTTTGTCACGGCCGCTTTGCCTTCGGTGGATAATCGATAAATCACCCGGCCATTTTCACGCGTCTCAATATAGTGCGACCGTTTGAAAGAGGTGGTTTGGCGCTCCACCCGTTTGCCGACAAATGTTTCTTCCGAAATGATGGTGCAACCCGTGCCGCCCAACAGGATGAGGCTGGTGGCGGATAGGATGATCAGCTTTGCTTTCATGCCCTCAAGGTAGCCCCGAATGGCGATTGGGCGTTAATTGATAAAACCAATGCAACTATCGATTGAATCAATGGCGCGTTTGATGATTCACCACAGAGGCACAGAGGGCACTGAGAATGAATGGTAGGGCGGTTTCTCCGAAACCGCCGCGGCGCGCTCGGAGAGCACGCCCTACCTCGCTGTGATAAAAAAGAATTGGGACGAGGCGGAACTCGTCCCTCCCGCGCTACACAAACAATTGCGATGCGGGCTTGATGGTGAGTTCCGGCACGTGGGCGCGGGCGGGGAGCTTGGCGACGGCGAGGACCATTTGGGCGACGTCGGTGGCTTTCAAAATCGTGGCGCGATGCTCGGCGTTGGGTGGCACGGGGCGGTCATCGAGGATGGGCGTATCCACTTCGCCGGGACAAATGGTGGTGATGCGGATGTTGTTTTCCAGTTCATCGCCCGAGGCGGATGTGCCCAGCGCGTTCATGGCGAATTTGCTGGCGTTGTAACCCACGCCGCCGAGGTGACTCGCGCGCAAGCCGGCGATGGACGAGATATTGATGATTAATCCCGCCTTGTGCGGTCGCATCAGCGGTAGGCCGAAGTGCATGCAGTTGAACGCGCCGGTGGCATTGATGCGGATGAGCTTGTCCCAGTCTCCCGGTGACAGCTCGCTCATCGAGCGCTTGGGGACATTGACGCCGGCGCTGTTTACCAGCAAATGCAGCCGATCAAATTTGCCCGCGAACCATTCAAATAACTCGCGCACACTTTCGCGGTCGCCCACGTCGGCGGTGTGCGTCAACATTTTGGTGTCCGACTGTGCCGCCACGGCCTCGAGGTTTTCGAGCCGCCGACCGGCGATCACCACGTTCATTCCTTCCGCGGCCAGGGCTAACGCAATCGCCTCGCCCATCCCTGAGCCGCCGCCCAGAACCAGTGCATTTTGTTCTGCCAAACTCATGCGCCAGACGATACCGGTTCAAGCGCGCATTGCCAAGCCCGCCTGCACCTGTGACAATCCGCGCACATGAAAACCATCCTTTCACTTTTGGTCGTACACCTCATCGCGCTGGCTGCCGATGGCGTTGAACCCAAGGTTACCCTGATTTATGGCAGTTGGTATCCCGGTGAGGGCAGGCCGATGACCACCCAGCCGAATCCATTGAAGCAACCTTTCGGTGTTGATTTTGATGCCGAGGGAAATATGTGGATTGTGGAACTCGGTGGCGGGCGCGTGCATCGATTGTCTCCCGGCAATCTCTTCACAACCATCGGCGGCGACGGCAGCAAAAGTTATACGGGCGATGGTGGGCCCGCGAAAAGAGCCACCTTCAACGGCATGCACAACGTTGCCGTGATGCCGAAAGGTGATGTGCTTATCGCTGATTCGTGGAATTTTTGCGTGCGCAAGATTGCTGCCGAGACCGGCCGCATTAGCACTGTGATCGGTACGGGCAAAAAAGGCTTCAGTGGCGATGGCGGTCCGAGCGGCAAAGCGACGTTCACCAACGTGATGTGCATCACCACGAACGCCACGCACGATAAGATTTATATCGCGGACATCGGCAACAAGCGCGTCCGCGTGGCGGATTTGAAAACCGGCAAAGTCAGCACCCTTGCCGGCAACGGCAAGAAGGGTGTGCCCAAGGATGGGGTGGAGGCTGCGAAAGCACCGCTGTTTGATCCCCGTGCTGTTGCGCCAGACTCCAAGGGGAATGTTTACATCCTTGAACGCTCCGGCCATGCCTTACGCGTGGTGCGATCGAATGGGAAAATTTACACCGTTGTGGGTACGGGCAAAAAGGGTAGGAAGGATGGATCAGGCAAACAAGCCACGCTGGGTGCTCCCAAGCATATTTGTGTGGATGATAAGGACAATGTCTATATTGCGGATGAGGCGAATGATCTCATTCGGAAATTTGATCCCAAGACCGGACAAGTCTCAACAGTTTTGGGTCATGGGAAAGTGAAGCTCGATTACCCACACGGGGTGACTTGGGAAAAGGGAAGGCTTTACGTTGTCGACACCGGTCACAACCGCATCTTGCGGATTGATTAATCCGCCACATTCAGGGCCAGATACTCCTTCGCATTCTGGTAGCTGATGCGTTTCACCATGTTGCCCACGAGGTCGTAATCATCGGGCAGCTGGCCGTTGTGCATGAATTTACCAATGAGGCTGCAGAGGGTGCGGCGGAAGTATTCGTGGCGCGGGAAGCTCAGAAAGGATCGGGAGTCGGTGAGCATCCCGATGAAGCGAGAGAGCAGGCCGGTGTTGGCCAGCGCTTTCATTTGCCATTCCATTCCCTCTTGCTGATCGGCGTGCCACCAGCCGCTGCCAAACTGCATTTTGCCGGCGATGCCGCCCTGAAAATTTCCGATCATCGTGGCGAAGGTTAGATTGTCCATCGGATTGTTGTTGTACAAAATCGTTTTGGGCAACGTGTTGTTCTGGTCAAGGCGATCGAGAAACGCGGAGAGCGGCGCGGCTTGTTGCCAGTCGCCGATGGAATCGCAGCCGATGTCGGGGCCGATGGCCTGGAACAGGCGCGTGTTGTTATTACGCAGCGGGCCGATGTGCAATTGCATCGCCCAGCCTTTGGCGGCATAAAATTTGCCGAGATGCTCCATCACGTGCGCGCCGAATTGTTCCTGTTCCTCCGGCGTGGCGGCGGTGCCGGCACGAGTCTGGTCGAAGATTGCCGCGGCCTTTGTGCCGCTGGGAAAATTGGCGTAGGCATAGGGGAAACTATGGTCGCTAAGTCGCGAGCCGATGGCGTGAAAATCTTCCACGCGTTTTTCCAGCGCGGCGAGGAATCCGGCCAGCGTGCTGGTATCGCCATCAGCGGCACCGGCAAGCTTGTCGGCCCACGCATTAAAGCGTTCCGGCTGGTCAACGTTCCATGCTTTATCGGGGCGGAATGTTGGGTAAACTTGGGTGTTGATTCCAAGCGCGGCGATGGCCTTGTGTTGGTTGAGGCTTTCGGTGGGGTCGTCAGTGGTGCATAGCGCGCGCACATCAAACTGCTTTAAAATCCCGTGCACGGACAATTCCGGCTGGGCGAGTTTTGCGTTGGCGGTTTCCCAGATTTCCTCTGCCGTCTCTTCGTTTAACAAAGTATCGATGCCGAAATGCCGGCTCAGCTCCAGATGTGTCCAGTGATAAAGCGGGTTGCCCAGCGTATGCGGAACCGTGCGCGACCACGCGAGAAATTTTTCCTTGGCTGATGCATCGCCGGTGATAACTTCCTCTGCTTCACCATTGGCGCGCATGGCCCGCCATTTATAGTGATCGCCTTCGAGCCACACCTCGCCGAGATTGGCGAACTGCCGGTTGTCGGCTATCTCCGCCGGCGGCAGGTGGTTATGATAATCCAGAATCGGCTCGCCCGCCGCGTACTCGTGGTACAACCGGCGCGCCGCCTCATTGCCCAACAAAAAATCGTCGTGAATAAATGCCATGCGAGCCGGTCGTTTAAAAGAAACAGGCTGGATTTGCGAGGAAAAAGGCCATCGCCTCGGGGAGGGTTATCCGTTACAAACCCGCATCTACTTGCATGAGTGACGAATCTTTAACACAAAAAAATCCGGATAATCTCCGCAGTGCACGGTGGTTTGCGCCGGATAATTTACGGGCGTTTGGGCATCGGTCGCGGGTGAAGGGGATGGGGGTTGCGGATGAGGATTTTCGAGGCAAGCCGGTTGTTGGCATCCTCAATACTTGGAGCGACCTCAACACGTGCCATTCGCATTTGCGCGAGCGTGCCGAGAAAGTGAAGCAGGGAGTGTGGCAGGCGGGCGGGTTCCCGGTGGAGGTGCCGGTGATGTCGCTCAGCGAAACGTTGATGAAGCCCACCACGATGCTTTACCGCAACCTGCTCTCGATGGAAACCGAGGAGGTGCTGCGCTGCCACCCCATCGATGCAGCGGTGCTGATGGGCGGTTGCGACAAGACGACACCGGCTCTGCTAATGGGTGCTATTTCGGCGAACGTCCCTGCATTATTTCTTCCGGCGGGGCCGATGTTGACGGCGCGTTGGGGCAAGGAAACACTCGGAAGCGGGAGCTCGGTCTGGGATTTTTGGGCGGAACGGTGCGCAGGCAATTTTTGTGATGAAGAATGGACGAAGTTCGAAAACGCCATCGGCCGCTCGCCCGGCCATTGCATGACGATGGGCACGGCGTCGACGATGGGGGCCATCGCCGAAAGTCTGGGCTTCACGCTGCCGGGCGCTTCGAGCATTCCGGCGGTGGTCAGCGAACATCATCGGATGTCCACCGCCTGTGGCCGGCGCGCGGTGGAAATGGCGTGGGAAGATTTGAAGCCATCGGACGTGCTCACGCGCGAGTCCTTCGAGAATGCCATCACGGTGGACATGGCCATCGGTGGCTCCACCAACGCTATCGTGCATCTCATCGCGATGGCGGGTCGTGCGGGCATTGATATTTCGTTGGAAGATTTTGACCGCCTCTCGCGCACCACGCCCGTACTCGCCAACATTCGCCCCAACGGCGAGCAGTATTTGATGGAGGATTTTTATAACGCCGGTGGGCTGCGCGCATTGATGGCGCAGCTCGGCGATCAACTCCACGGCGATTGTGTAACGGTCAACGGCGACACGCTCGCCGCGAACATCGCCGACGCGGAGTTGATTGATGATGACGTCATCCGCACGCCGGACAATCCCGTCGCCGTCGAGGGCAGCACCTTTGTGTTGCGTGGCAATCTTGCCCCGCACGGTTGCGTAGTGAAACCCGCCGCCGCCGTCGAATCACTCTTCACCCATTGTGGCCCCGCGCTGGTGTTTGATAATTATCCCGACCTCAAGGCACGCCTCAACGACCCCGACCTCGACGTCACCAAAGACACCGTGCTCGTGCTGCGCAGCGCCGGTCCCGAAGGCGCGCCCGGTTTTCCCGAATGGGGAATGCTGCCCATTCCTGACAAGTTGCTGAAGGAAGGCGTGCGCGACATGGTGCGTCTTTCCGACTCCCGAATGAGCGGCACCAGCTACGGTATGTGCGTGCTGCATCTTTCGCCCGAAAGTCACGTGGGCGGCCCCTTGGCGTTCGTACAAACCGGCGACGAAATCGAGCTCGACGTCCCCAACCGAACAATCCATCTGCACGTGGATGATGCCGAACTCGAAACCCGACGCACCGCATGGAAAAAACCTGAGCCCAAATACGCCCGCGGCTACGGCCAGCTTTACATCAACCACGTTACCCAGGCGCACGAAGGCTGCGATTTTGATTTTTTGCAACACGGCCCGGCAACACCCGAGCCACCGATTTTTTGATGAACACAAACGTCATTACTCCAGAAATGTTAGCCAGCTCGGTCATCGCCGTGCCGCCTTTGGCGCGCGATGCGGACCTGAAAATTTGCGCCACCGAAAATGCGAAGGTGATTCGCCATCTCGAGGCCGGCGGCGTGCGCACGTTGCTCTACGGCGGCAACGCGGTGTTTTACCACATCGCCCTCGCTGAGTTTGCCGATTCGTTGACGATGCTGCGCGATCACGCCGGCGCGGATACAACCGTCATTCCCTCCGTCGGTCCCGCCTTTGGCACGGCGCTCGACCAAGCGGCCGTACTGCGCGAGTTTGATTTCCCCACCGCGATGGTGTTGCCCGCGCGCGATATCGCCACGCCGAAAGGGGTTGCCACCGGCATTCGCAAATTCGCCGAGGCTTATGGCAATCCCATCGTGCTATACATCAAATTCGAAGGCTACCTCGAGCCGGAGCACGCGCGCGCGCTGATGGACGACGGCGTGGTGAGCTGGATTAAATACGCTATCGTCCGCGACGATCCCGCGCACGATGATTATCTCCGTCAACTTGTGGACTGCGTGGATCCGAAACGCATCGTCAGCGGCATTGGCGAGCAACCGGCAATCGTCCACCTCCGCGATTTCGGCGTGCAAGGATTCACCAGCGGCTGCGTGTGCGTCGCGCCAAGCCTCTCAATGAAAATGCTGACCGCACTGAGGGCGGGCGACGACGAAACCGCCGAAACCATCCGCCAAACCTTTGAGCCTCTCGAGGATTTTCGCAATGCCATCCACCCCATCCGTGTCCTTCACGCTGCCGTAGCAGAAGCCGGCATCGCTGACACGGGGCCGATCCTGCCGCTGCTGAACGATGTGAATCGGGATGAACGTGCTAAAATTGCACAAGCGGCAAAAACATTGTTGGCGCACAATTAGTTGGGTTGTTGGCTTCCACCTTGCTCCTCCTGCGTCGTGATGCTTCAATTGCGCATGCACCGTTTTTTTGCCATTGGATATTTGTTCATTGCCTTTGTGGCTTCCGCGAATGACCGGGCACCTAACATTGTGATTATTCTGGCTGATGACATGGGGTACGGCGATGCGCGCTGTTACAATCCAAAGTCCAAGAATCCCACGCATAATATCGACCAGTTGGCACGTGAGGGAATGAGGTTTACTGACGCGCATGCGCCGGCGTCGTTTTGTGTGCCGACTCGATACGGACTGCTCACCGGACGTTATCCGCACCGGATCAAGCTGGATTGGCGCAGCCGGGCGTTGGTCGAGAAAGGGCGATCAACCATTCCCTCGGCATTGCGCGGGCAGGGGTATGCGACGGCGATGGTCGGCAAGTGGCATCTCGGGTTTGATGGCGGGCCGAAATATGATTACGCCAAACCGCTCGTGGGAGGGCCGTTGGACCGCGGGTTTGATTCGTACTTTGGCATCGCACATTCGCTGGACATTGTGCCGTACTATTACATCAGCGGTCGTCAGGCGGTAATGGCACCCACAGGGACCGTTGGTCCCCGCAACACGAAGGGTTGGAGTCCTATCCAAGGAGAGTTTTGGCGTGGCGGCCCGATTGCACCAAACTTTAAACATGAGGAAGTGTTGCCACGATTCACGATGGAGTCAGTGAAATACATTGAGGGACGAAAGGGTAATGAGCAACCGTTCTTTCTGTATGTGGCTTTACCCGCACCACATACCCCGTGGTTGCCCACGAAAAAATTCCAAGGTAAAACGAACAATAGGTATAGTGACTTTGTGGCAATGGTGGACGACACCGTGGGCCAAATCCTCGGCGCCATCGACCGTTCAAAACTCGCGAAAAATACACTCGTCATTTTCACCAGCGACAACGGCCCCGTGTGGTATCCCGCCGATACCAAACGCTTTGACCACAGCGCTGTCACGCCTTTACGCGGGATGAAGGCCGACGCGTGGGAGGCGGGCCATCGGATGCCGTTCATCGTTCGCTGGCCAGGCAAGGTGAAGGCCAACTCGACAAGTGATGCACTGATTTGCCAGACGGATTTGATGGCGACCTTGGCCGCACTTACCGGACGCAAATTGGCCGATGACGAGGGGGAGGATAGCGAAAATTTCCTGCCGGTATTGGTGGGGCAACGGGAAACCGCACGGCAACAGCTCATCACCGGCACGAAGCCAACGCATATGGCTGTACGTCAGGGTCAGTATAAATACATCCCTTCACTCGGATCCGGTGGTTTTTCCAAACCGAGCCGTGTGCAACCGGAGCCGAAGGGGCCGCGCGGCCAACTCTACAATTTGGCCAGGGACATTGGCGAAACACGGAATCTATGGCTCGATGAACCGAGGCTGGTTGAATCCTTTGAAAAGCAAATCATAAAACAAAAAACATCAGGCCGAACGCGTCCGCCCATGAAGCTTTTTGGTAAACTGATCTCTGAGTCAGCGCAAATTACCACTCACCGACTCAACGCTGAACCTAATGATAAACGATTCCTCTATTATACCGTCAGTCGGGATGGCCGCACGCTCAGAGGTAAAGCCACAAGTCGCCTGCGCAGCTTGTTGATGGCCACTGCGGACTCGACCACTCGCCATGACGAAAAATCACACTTTGACCCGGGCGTCCTGTTGCGCTTTCGCCACGGTGACCACACGGCGCAGGTTGCAATTTGTTTTATATGCAACAAGTGGGCGCTATACCTCAATGGCGAGACGGTCAGTTACACGTCGCTAGCCGATGATCGCGCAGCGGTTTTGGCGGAAGTAAAGATGATGTTTCCCAATGATCAAATCATCCAAGGCATCCCGGAGAAATTACAATGAAACCCTTCCTGTTTCTAATACTTACGAGCCTGTCCTTGATTGCCGCGAAAGTGCAGCCCAATATCGTATTGATTATGGCTGATGACGTCGGCTGCGAACCGATTGGTGCGTACGGCGGGCAGCGCTGGAAGACGCCACACATTGACGCGTTGGCGAAGGGCGGCATGCGGTTCGATTATTGCTTCAGTATGCCGGTGTGCCATCCCTCACGCATTTGTTTGATGACCGGCAAATATCCGTTTCGGCTCAAATCGGGCTGGGGGACCTTCCCGAAGACGGAAGAGAAAAACTCCATCGCACAGGTGCTCAAGCGCGCGGGTTATTCGACGGCCATTGCCGGCAAATGGCAGCTTTGCCTCATGAAGAATGATTTGAACCAACCGGCGCGAATGGGCTTTGACGCGTGGAGCGTTTTTGGTTGGCACGAAGGCGCGCGGTTTCACGAGCCGATGGTGTATGAGAATGGTCGGTTGCGCACGGACGGAAAGGGGAAATATGGCCCGGAATTGTACGTGGATTTTCTCGGCGAATTTATGGAGAACAGTGCTGTGGCGAAGAAACCATTTTTTGCGTATTACTCCATGGCACTGGCGCACGACGTGACCGATGACATTCCCACGCAAGTGCCGTACGCGCCGGGCAAGGATCGCTGGATGAACTACGGCGAGATGATTGAGAGCATGGACGCGATGGTGGGTAAACTGGTCGCCAAGATTGATCAACTTGGCCTGCGCAACAATACGATCATCCTTTTTACCGGCGACAATGGCACCGCGCGCCGTTCCAAGCTGCGACACATCGCGGGGCGCAAGTACGAATACGAAAATGTATTTTCCATCCGTAACGGCAAACGCGTGCCCGGCGGAAAAGGCACGCTGCTGGATATCGGCACCAACGTTCCGCTCATCGCCCACTGGCGCGGGCACATTCAGGGCGGCAGTGTGGGCCACGAACTGGTGGATTTCAGCGATTGGCTGCCCACACTGGCAGCCATCGCGGGCGGCAGGATAGAAAATAAAATCGATGGCGTAAGTTTTTACAGCACACTGTTCAGCACGCGCCGACATCAAGCGCGCGTCGTTGCATTTTCTGAAAGTAAAGGCGGCCGGGCATGGGTTCGAACGAAACAACATAAACTTTATCGGAACGGAAATTACTACGACGTTCGCGCTGACGCGATGGAAAAGAAGCCGCTGACAAAGGTAACGGGTCACGCGGCAAAAGATCTTCAATTACTGCAGGCCGCCCTTCAAAAATTGAATATTCCAATTCAAAAATGAAATTACGAACATTTTTCTCACTACTCATTGCAGCCTCGATCTGCACCATTCAGGCAGCAAATAAACGTCCTAATATCATCCTCGCCATGGCCGATGATCAAGGCTGGGGCGACATGGGCTACATGGGGCACAAGGTTTTGAAAACGCCGGTGTTCGATGCGATGGCAAAAACAGGGCTGCGCTTTGACCGCTTTTATTCCGCTGCACCGGTTTGTTCGCCCACGCGCGCGAGTGTGCTGACGGGACGGCATCCCAATCGGATGGGCTGTTTTCAATGGGGCCACACGTTGCGGAACAATGAAATCACTGTCGCCGAGGCACTGCAAAAAGCGGGCTACACAACGGGGCATTTTGGCAAATGGCACTTGGGCTCGGTGCGTTCAGAGAGCGATGTGGCACCGGGGAAGAACGGATTTGATGAATGGTTTTCCGCGCCGAATTTTTACGAAAACAATCCGCTCTTTAGTCACAATGGAAAAGTGATTGAAACGAAAGGCGAAAGCTCGGAAGTCACGGTGGAGCTCGCGCTGAAGTGGATGGCGAAGGTGAAGGACAAGCCGTTCCTCGCCGTGGTTTGGTTCGGCAACCCGCATAGTCCGCATCAGGGTGGGGAAGAATTTTTGAAACAATACAAAGACGAGCCCAAGGCGATGGCGAACTTTTATGCGGAGATCGCCGGGATGGATTCCGCGATGGGCAAACTCCGCAACGGCATTCGCAAGCTCGGCGTTTCGGATAACACCGTGCTTTGGTACTGCAGCGATAACGGCGGGCTCAAGCCCAATTCGATGGGCGGATTGAGCGGCAAGAAAGGGGTGCTGCTCGAAGGCGGCATTCGCGTGCCGGCAATCATTGAGTGGCCGGCGGTCATCAAAAAAAATCGCATCACTCAGGTGCCCGCGAATACAGTTGATATTTATCCCACCGTGCTGGAGTTGGCCGGAGTCAAACTGCCTGAACACCAGCCGGTGCTCGATGGCGTTAGTCTTGCGGGATTGTTGCGGGGCAAATCTTTTCGCCGCGCCAAGCCGATGGGTTTTTGGAATTATAAAACGGGCGGGCGCGGGATGCACGCGCGCAAGATGTTGGAGGCACTTCGCAGGGAACAGTCCGCCGGCGAAATTTCACCTGTGCCCAAGGCGGGTTTTGTGGACAAGGAATATCCGCTCGACGAATTCGCGCACGCGGCGGCGTGGATTTCCGGCGACTGGAAATTGCACCGCATCCCCCACAAAAATGGAACCTCCGTGCAATACAAACTCTACAATCTCCGCCGCGATATGGCCGAAAAATTGGACCTCGCCCACGTGCAGCCCGAGCGCCTCATTCGGATGAAAACCGAACTTGCGACGTGGCAAAAGAGCGTGATCAACAGCCTCAATGGCAGCGATTACAAATAGCGCGGATTATTTTTCCGGCCGCAACACGCGCACATCGCCTTGGCGCAGTGTCACGCCGTCGCGATCCATCTTTTCCAGCAACGGAATCAAAATACGTCGCGTCGTTCCCAGCGCCTGGCGCAATTCGCTGGCCGTGGCTTGTGTGTGAGTGCGTAAATGTTTTTTCAGCAGCATCCGAAAGCGATTAAGCTGCCCCGCGCTCATTGCCAATTCGGGGCTGACCTCAATCACTTCGCCCGCTTCGATGAGAAACCGCAACGCCTGCGAGCCTTCGGAAGTGCCGGCCAGAATTTTACGCGCGGGCGGATCCGCCTCCGCAAGTGCCTTGCGAATTTTTTCGCCCGCCGCGCGCAAATGCGGCGGCAATGCCGGTTTATGCGTGAGCGCTACTAAATATTTTGCCTGCCGCTTGAATCCGTTTTGGCAAAGACTGTCCAGCAATTCCGCAAACACATCGCCAATCGGAAACGCCTTTTGCGCCAGTGGCCGCAGTGCTTCCATCGCCAATCCCGGTCGTTCGGGATGGGCGCGGTGTTCCGCGTTCACCGCGGTCGCCATTGCCTCGCGCGCTTTTTTCCAACGCGATGAATCAGCAATCCAATCGCCGGCGGCCAGTGCAGTCTCGGCGGTGGACAGCGCGGTAACGGCGGCGTCAATTTCAGCAGTGGAAAAAGTGGAGGGGCGAAGCAGTGCATTTCGCCGCGCAATGCCATCGCGCGCGAGTTGTGAGGTAATCCAAGCTTCGGCGTCTTCGTGCGCGTCGGCGCGGGTTTGCAAAAAAAGTTTGTGGGCCGCCGAGCGCAAGCCTTGTCGATTGCCCTGTGTATCGAGCACTCGACCGCCGGCGAGCGTGGCGCTTTCGGGCCAGTTGCGGATGACGATGCGATCGCCGGGCCAAACGCACGCGGGGTGTTCGAGGCGCAGTTGGGCGAGTTGCGTCGCGCCGGGTGCGAGGGTTTTGCCTTCCACCAAAACCAATCGCGCGGGCCAATGGCCGCTGCCGTGGTGCACGCGCACGCGGGTGTCGTTGCGTAGCGGGGCGCATTCCTGGCCGAGGCGCGCGGAGCGTTCGAGCAACACGTCGAGCGTGCGCGTGGTGGCGGCGAGCGTGGGGAGGGTGATGGTCGCGCCGCGAGGCAATTCGCCTCGCGCGGCATCGGCGAGATTCAGCGCGGTGCGCGTGCCGGGCTGCGCGGTGTCCTGCGCGCGGTTGTGCGATTGTAATGTGCGGATGCGCGTGTCGCGTCCGGGTGGATGCGCGGTGACGGTGTCGCCCTTGCTCATTGTGCCGCCGGTGAGCGTGCCGGTGACGATGGTGCCAATGCCTTGCAGCGAGAACACGCGGTCGACGGCGAGACGCGGTTGGCCGTCGTCGGTGTGGGGCGGCATTGTTTCGGCGGCGGCGGTGAGAGCGGTTTTTAATTCGTCCAAACCGGTGCCGTTGTGGGCGGACACCGGAATGATTGCGGCACCGGCAAGCGGACTGTTTTGCAATTGCTGGCGGATTTCGTTTTCGCGCGCGGTGGTGTCCTCCACGAGGTCGGCTTTGGTGAGGGCCACCACGCCGCGCGTTGCGCCGAGGTAGCTGAGAATTTGTAAGTGCTCTTCGGTCTGCGGCATCCAGCCGTCGTCCGCCGCAACGACAAGCAGCGCGAGATCAACCGCGCCAACGCCGGCCACCATATTTTTCACAAAATCCTGATGGCCGGGCACGTCCACGATGCCGAGGCTGTGCCCGGACAATTCAAGATGCGCGAAGCCGAGATCGATGGTGATGCCGCGCAGTTTTTCTTCCGGCAAACGGTCGGGATCATTGCCGGTGAGCGCCTTCACGAGCGCACTCTTGCCGTGGTCAATATGACCGGCTGTGGCGAGGATGGCGTGGCGGGAGGGCATCAATCCTTGAGAGTCAAGCGCTTGAATTTGAAATTTGCTTTCACGGGCACTGTCTTTCCATCCACTTCGAGATGCGGCCCAAAAAAGTAATTAAACGAACCGGCCTTGGGTGCGGGCATGACAGTAATGTCTCGGCCGCGGCTAAGTTCGAGGCGGTTGGCGGGATGATGCCCGAAATAATATCCGGCCAGTTTGGGCTGTTTGTCGGCCTCACTGATGTCCACCGGCGTCCATTTGCCGTTGGCGAAAAATTCCGCCCAACAATGATAGCCGCTGATGGCGCCCGCGTTGCGATCAGCTGGAATCGTGAAGCCGATGGCGAAGCGCGCGGGAATGTTTGCCGCGCGGCAAAGCGCGATGAAGTAGGCGTGGTAATCAGTGCAGTTTCCAGTGCGCGCGTTGCAGGCGTAGAGGGCATCGCCGCGTCCCCAGCCTTTGCCGGTTTTATCGTAACGCATATGCGCGAGCACGTGGTCATAAAGCGCCTTGCCGCGCGCGCGATTGCCCGGAGCATTCGCGGTAATGCGCTTGGCGATGGCGGTGAAACGCGGGTCAAGCGGCACGAGTTTTTCGGCCTTGAGATGCAGCGCCGCATTGCCGGCTTCGGCGTGAGCGGCTTTTTCTTTGCGCGTGACTTGGTAGCGAATGGTGATGCGTTTGCCGCTGTCGGCGGGTGTGGGGTGTAGCACGAGAATTTCATTTTCGCCGGTGACATCACGCGTTTTGCGCCACGGCACGGGTGAGGTGATATCGCGTGTTTGAAATTTTTGAAAGGCATCGCCGCCCGCAAGCGGAACCCAAAGCGTACCGTTGGCGGGGAGCTTGGGCAGCGCCATTTCATAAATTAATTCAAAATGGTCCGTGCCGCGCACGATTGTTTTGTCCGCCGCGAAAATAGGCGAAAGGGTCAATAGTGTGATGAGTGTCAGTTTTTTTTTCATAAAAGAGATTTGTGGATGGACTGGAGTAGTTGCTTTTCCTGCTCAGGAAAAATGGTCCGAAAGTCGAGGCGAAAACGTTGGCCGCTGATGACGCCAATCACCGGCGTGGGCGCGCGGCGTAAACGCGTGGCGAAATCTTTAAGGTTCATTTCGTTGGGCACCAAATTGAGCGTGATGCTCGGGAGAGTCGCCTGCGGCAACGCGCCACCGCCCACTTGGGATTCGCCTTCGGCGACGGCGACGGACACGGGGAGTTTCGCCAATGCTTTGGCCAGTTTGGTGGCGCGGCGTTTGAGTGTTTTTGGGTCGGCTTGGAGGCTATGGTTTAAGGGCAGCGTGTGGCCTTCACCGCGCAGATATTTTTCTGCGGCGGATTGCAGCGCGGTGAGGATAAGTTTGTCGCAGCGCAGTGCACGGAAGAAGGGATGTTTTTTCAGGGCGGCGATGTGTTTGGCTTTGCCGGCGATGATTCCCGCTTGCGGGCCGCCGAGGAGTTTATCGCCACTGAAACAAACAAGGGCTGCGCCGCTTTTGATGACCTCGCGTGGAGTGGTTTCGTGATGGCCGTTGGCCCAGTTTTCGGTGTCGGTCAGCACGCCGCTGCCGAGATCTTCAACGAAGAGAGTGCGGTTTTTTTTTGCGAGCGCGGCGAGTTCGCGGCGGTCGGGCGTGGCGACAAAGCCGTCCATAAAAAAATTACTGCGATGGACTTTGAGAATGAGGCCGGTGTTTTTGTGGGTGGCCTTGGCGTAGTCGTTGAGCGTGGTGCGGTTGGTGGTGCCGACTTCGCGCAGTTGAGCGTCAGTGGTTTCGAGGATATCCGGAATGCGAAAGCCGCCGCCGATTTGCACGAGTTCACCGCGCGAAATAATGACTTCTTTTTTGTCTGTCGTGAAGTGGCGCAGAATGAGCACGAGTGCGGCGGCGCAATTATTGGTGACCATCGCGGCCTCCGCGCCGCAGAGTTCGGCAAGGCATTGCTCGACGTACGCGGCGCGTTTGCCGCGTCGGCCGGTGGCGAGGTCGATTTCGAGATTGGTGTAGCCGCTGTTGTCCGGCGGCGCGATGGGCGCGCGGCCGAGGTTGGTGTGGACGACCACGCCGGTGCCGTTGATGACCGGTTGCAATCGCGACAGCGCGAGGTCTTCCAAACGCAGTCGAAGGCCGGAAATAATTTCGGCGGGTTCGGGAATGGATTTTGATTTGCGCAGCAAAGCCAATTCCGCGCGAATGGTGGCCACGACGAGCGGGCGGGGCAGGGCGCAGTCGGCCACCGCGTTGAACAGCGTGTCCACGCCGGGGATGGCGCGCAGGTTTTTGTTTTTCGCCTTGGCCATTAGTTGACGGTGATGAGGGGTTCGGTGGCTTCGGTGAGTTGGCCGAAGGATTTCAATTCCAATTCGGCAGTGGCTTCGTGGAATGCCGCGAGGCCCTCGGGAGCCACGGCGACGAGCAGGCCGCCGCTGGTTTGGGGATCGCAGAGGAGGGCGCGTTGGGCATCGGTGAGCGGGCCGAGGTGGTGGCCGTAGCTGTCGAAATTGCGATCAGTGCCGCCGGGGGCGCAGTCCTCGGCGATATAATGTTCGGTGTTCGGCAGGCGCGGCACTTTGGCGCTGTCGATGATGGCGCTCACGCCGCTGCCTTCGCACAGCTCGGTGAGATGGCCGAGCAGGCCGAAGCCGGTCACATCGGTCATCGCCTTCACGCCGGGCAACGCGCTGAGGGTGCTGCCGATTTGGTTGAGCGCGGTCATTTGGTCGATGGCGCGTTGGACGTCGGCGTTCTCGGCGATGCCGCGTTTTTGGGCGGTGGTGACGAGGCCGACCCCGAGGGGTTTGGTGAGGAACAGCTCGCAATCGACTTCCGCGCCGTCATTGCGTTTCAAATCGGTGATGGCGACTTGGCCGGTGACCGCGAGGCCGAAAATCGGTTCCGGCGCGTCGATGCTGTGACCGCCCGCCAGCGGGATGCCGGCGCGTTCGCACGCGGCGCGGCTGCCTTCGAGTACACGACCGGCCACGGCGGGCGGCAGTTTTTCAATCGGCCAACCGAGCACCGCAATGGCCATCAACGGTGTGCCGCCCATCGCGTAAATATCGCTGATGGCGTTGACGGAAGCGATTTGGCCGAAGTCGAAGGGATCGTCCACGATGGGCATGAAAAAATCCGTGGTGCTGATGACTGCTTGGCCATTGCCGAGATCGAACACGGCGGCGTCGTCCTTGGAGTCGTTGCCGACGAGCAGCTGCGCGCTCGGCGCGGCCTTGCCGGCGACGCTGAGAATTTCGTCGAGCACCTTGGGCGAAATTTTGCAACCGCAACCGGCGCCGTGGCTGTATTGGGTGAGGCGGATGGGATTGGTGGAATCAGTCATGGCAGAAATAAAAATTGGCGGAGAGGGTAGGAATCGAACCTACCTCGGCCCGTTCACGAACCGACAACGGTTTTGAAGACCGCGGGGACCACCAGGCACCCTTCACTCTCCGAGGAATTTTCTGTGCGCGTAGCGCGGTTGGGAAGGCAACGCGCCGCCGTCTACAATCGCTGGATGGATTGCAGCACGGCGTTGGGCTCCGGGAAGGTTCCCGTTTCCCGCTTGGAATACACCAGTTGATCATCGGCTGTGACCTCGAACACTCCGCCGGAACCGGGTATCAGTTCCAATGACGAAATGCGCTGCTTCAGCTTCAAAAGTTGGTCCGCCAAACTGACGGCCTGCGGCTCGTAATTTCAAGCCGCGCAATATTCAATGCGCACCTTCATGGTTCCCGGAAATATACGCCCACTTCGCCGGATTGGCCAGCCCAATGCGCTTGCTTCGATTCCGCTATTTCGGCAAACTAACCGCGTGAATCGCATTCTTCTTTTTATCGTGGGCTTTTGCCTGTTTGCACAAACTGTTTCCGCAGCCAAAGCGCCGCGGCCAAATATCATCATTGCGATGGCCGATGATATGGGCTGGAGCGATATCGGCTGTTACGGCAGCGAAATCAAAACGCCCAACCTCGATGCGCTTGCCAGTGGCGGCGTGCGGTTTACGCAGTTTTATAACACCGGTCGCTGTTGCCCCACGCGGGCCACGTTGCTCACCGGGGTGTACGCGCATCAAGCGGGCATCGGGCATATGATGAACAATCGCAACTTGCCCGGATACAAAGGTGACCTTGGCCAAAATGTGCGGACGATCGCCGAGGTGATGAAGACGGCCGGTTACGCCACTTATATGTCAGGCAAATGGCACGTGACACCGCACACCAGTCCGAATGGGCCAAAGTATAATTGGCCACGCCAGCGGGGGTTCGATCGATTTTACGGAACCATCCACGGCGCGGGTAGTTTCTTTGATCCCAACTCGCTCACGCGCGAGAACACGCAAGTCTCGCCGCTCACGGATGCGGGCTACAAAACGGATGAGTTTTATTATACCGACGCCATCAGCGACCACGCCGCGCGTTACATCCGCGAACATAAAAGTGACAAACCATTTTTTATTTACGTGGCCTACACCGCGCCGCATTGGCCGATGCACGCATTGGAAAAAGACATCGCCAAATACAAAGGCAAGTACGATGCCGGTTGGGATGCGATGCGGCATGCGCGGTATGCGCGGCAATTGAAGATGGGGCTTATCGACCCGAAATGGAAAATGTCCGCACGCGATGGCCGCGCGCCCGCGTGGCAGGATGCGCCCAATCGCGAATGGGAAATTCGCCTGATGGAAACCTACGCCGCAATGGTGGACAACCTCGACCAGGGAATGGGCCGCGTGGTGACCGCTCTGAAGGAAACCGGCCAGTACGAAAATACATTAATTTTATTCCTCGCCGACAACGGCGGTTGCGCCGAAGGAATGGGCCGTGGCAAGGGGATTCAGTTTAAGGACGGGGATCCCAAAGTGATGAAGCCAATGGGCCGCAGTGAATTGCAAACAAGCATGATTCCCAAACGCACCCGCGATGGCCGCGTCGTCAAGCAAGGCACCGGCGTGATGACCGGCGGCCCGGATACGTACCACGGCTACGGCCTCGCGTGGGCGAACGCCAGCAACACGCCCTTCCGCGAATACAAACACTGGGTGCACGAAGGCGGCATCAGCTCGCCGCTCATCGCCCATTGGCCGAAGGGGATTTCCAAAACCCGCCACGGCAAACTTGAAAATCAGGCGGGCCACTTAATTGATTTGATGGCCACCTGCGTCGATCTCGGCGGCGCAA
The DNA here is from genome assembly GCA_014382585.1 of Limisphaerales bacterium. Lineage (NCBI taxonomy): Bacteria > Pseudomonadati > Verrucomicrobiota > Verrucomicrobiia > Limisphaerales > Limisphaerales bacterium. Next base: position 65,263 of record JACNJL010000036.1, read on the forward strand.
ACTATCCGGCCACAGTGGGCGACAAAAAAATTGTCCCCATGCAAGGCACCTCACTCGCGCCCGCTTTCAACGGAAAAAACATTGGCCGCAAAGCGCCGATTTTCTGGGAGCACGAAGGCAACCGCGCCATGCGCGAGGGGCAATGGAAACTTGTGGCCAAAGGCGCGCGCGGGCCGTGGGAGCTTTACGACATCGCGGCCGATCGCACGGAATTGCATAACCTCGCCGCCAAGCAACCCAATCGTTTGCAGGCGATGGCCAGCGCGTGGGAAGCGTGGGCGGTGAAGGCGCTGGCCAAGCCGTGGCCTTATGGAAAAAAGAAGCCGAAGAAATAACGGGGTTTCAAAACCGCAATCGCGTCCAATGAACATGAAAAAAATTCTGATACCTCTCATCGCGCTGGTCGGTTGGTTGGCGGTTCCTCACGCGCAAGCTAGTTGGATGTACATGCCGCTGGAACTGCGCCTTGCCGGTGCCAAATTTGTGGTGGTCGGCAAAATTGACCGGATTGTTGACGGCATTGAGCGGCACGAACGCACTTATGATGTGGGCGCCATTAAGGTCAGTAAAGTGTTGAAAGGGCCGAAGACGCTCAAGGAAGTGAAACTGATGTGGCCCGGACCGGCACCGTTTGCATTGAGCACGGACATCAAATATCGCAAGGGGCAGGAAGGCATTTGGATCTTGTATCCGGACAAGGAAGAGAAAAATGTTTATTGGGCGAGCTACCCCACCGATTTTCAGCAACTCAAGGAATTACCCCAAGTGGAAACCAAAATGAAGGGCCTCGAAATTATTGCGTGGTCCAAGCCCGTCGGCGGATTGCAACTTGGCGCGATCGTGGAACAGAGCAATCTTCGCGGGCAAAAAGTCGCCGTGAAAGGTCGTCCTGTCCAGGCGTTGGCCAACGCCACGGCCTATGTGCTCGTGCGCAATTCCGGAAAGGCCGCCACGCACGTGGTAAATTTTCCGCCGGATCAGGCATTCACATATCGGTTCATCGGGCCGGACGGCAAACAGCGGCCCATCACTCTCGGTCGCGCCGGCGCGGGCAAACTGGCCCAGTATCATTACCTACCCGTGGCGGTTGGCGAATTGAAAGCCATTGGTTACGGCGTTCGCCTGCCGATGATTGTGCAACCCGGCAGATACACACTCGAACTTGGCTACACCAACAAACGCAATGGCGGCAAGCTCATCAAAGGCGCGGTGTGGACTGGTGAGCTCAAAGGCAAAGTGGTTTTTAATGTGAAGTAACTTGCGCTTAGCGGCCAACGCTGCACAATCGGCGTATGCAATTCACGCGACGCGATGCGTTCAAGGCCGGGGCCCTCGGGCTGGCGGCTACAGTCACGACTCCCGCCCATGCCCATGCCGACGGGAAAGTGGATTCCAATTTCAAAATCACCAAGGGTCGCATTCGGCAGTCGGTGATGGGGTGGTGCTTCAAACCGATGCCGGGGCTGGAGTTGGCCAAGCATTGCAAGGCCATTGGCCTGGAGGCGATGGAGGGGGTTTCGGAAAAGGATTATCCGGCCATTCATAAAATGGGTTTGAAAATTTCGCTGGTGAGCGGCGGTCACGGTTTTAAGAAAGGCCCGTGTGTGGCGGCCAATCGCGAGTTTGTGATTGAGAGCCTGAAAAAAGGCGTCGACCTCGCAGCGAGAATTGGCACGAAGAGCGTGATAACATTTACCGGCATGCGCGGCAAAGGGCTGAGCGATGCGGCGGGCTCAAAAAATTGCGTGGACGTTTGGAAGGCCGTGATGCCGTACGCCGAGAAAAAGAAAATCAATCTGGTGCTCGAGCACCTCAACACGCGCGATGACAGTCATCCGATGAAAGGTCATCCCGGTTATTTCGGCGAGGACGTCGATCATTGCGTGGAGCTTATCCGCAAAGTGGATTCGCCCAGCATGAAGCTGCTCTTCGACGTGTACCACGTGCAAATTATGAACGGCGATGTTATCCGACGGATTCGTCAATACAAAGACGTGATCGGCCACTATCACACAGCGGGCAATCCCGGTCGCGCCGAGCTGGACGACACGCAGGAAATTAATTACCCCGCCGTGATGCGTGCCATCGTGGCCACCGGCTATCAGGATTTCGTCGCGCAGGAATTTATCCCAACGTGGAAAGACCCCGTGGCCGCTCTGCGCCACGCGGCGATGGTGTGCGATGTTTAGTCGCTTGCGCCTTGCACAATGGGGATGGATTCCGCATTCTCCCCGCATGCACCGGTGTATTTTTCTATTGGGCCTCGTGGCGTTTGCCGCACGGGCGGATGTGAAGCTCCCCGCGATTTTCAGTGACCACATGGTTTTGCAGCGCGGCGCGGTGGCTCCGATTTGGGGTTGGGCTGATGCGGGCGAAACGGTGACTGTGCAATTTGCCGGCCAAAGCAAAATCGCCACGGCCGACAAACACGGCCAATGGAGGGTACGGCTCGATGCCATCAATGACGCCACCGTGAAGGGCGCGCTCACGGTGAAAGGCAACAACACACTTACGATAAAGGACGTGCTCGTGGGTGAGGTTTGGTTGGCCTCGGGGCAATCGAATATGGCGATGACGGTGGGGCGCTGCCGCGATGCGGCGAAGGAAAAGGCGGCAGCCAAGTTTCCGGCCATTCGGATGTTCACCACGCAACGCAGCGCACACCTTGAGCCGCAAATCGATTGCACCGGCGCGTGGGCGGTGTGCGCGCCGGAAACGGTGTATGGCTTTTCGGGCACGGCGTATTTTTTCGCGCGCGCGTTGCATAAGAAATTGAATGTGCCCGTGGGCATCGTGCACTCGAGCTGGGGCGGCACGGCAGTGGAAGCGTGGACGAGCATCGACGTACAAACGGGCGACAAAAAACTTGCGCCTGTATTCGCTCAGTGGAAGGGCAAACCCAAGGCCGACCGAAATAAGCCGGCTAATTTGTTCAACGGAATGATTGCGCCGATACTTCCCTACGGCATTCGCGGCGCGATTTGGTACCAAGGAGAGCGCAACGCGCGCACGGTGGACACGTCCAAGCTCTACGCGCATCAGTTGCCGATGTTGATTAACAATTGGCGCCGCCGCTGGGGGCAGGGCGATTTTCCGTTTCTGTGGGTGCAACTGCCCAACTTCAAAACTCGCAACGATGATCCCAATGCGGTCAGCGCCTGGGCGCACATGCGCGAAAGCATGGCGCGCACGCTCGCACTACCCAACACTGGCATGGCCACCGCCATCGACATTGGCGAGGCGAAGGACATTCATCCTAAAAACAAACAAGACGCCGGCACGCGTCTCGCCAACTGGGCGCTTGCGGAGTTTTATGGAAAGGCGGATGTCACTGCGACGGGCCCAATGTATGCCTCTCATCAAATCAAAGGCAACACGGTGACCGTTCAATTCAAGCACGCGGTGGGGTTGCAGGCAAAAGAAGCGCGGGTGGTGACTGGCTTTGCGCTGGCGGGCGCGGATAAAAAATTCCATTGGGCCACCGCAACTGTGAACGAGGATGGCGCGGTGGAAGTTTCCTGTGACGCGGTGAAAAAACCGGTGGCTGTACGTTATGGCTGGGGCGACAATCCGGATTGCAATCTTGTGAATCAAGTAAAACTCCCTGCTGCTCCATTTCGCACGGATGACTGGTAAGGTTAAGCGTGCTGAAATGTAGCCTGGCTCAGGTTACAATGGTGCGGCGTACAAAAAGTTTACCGATGAAAAAAAAATTCAAAAAACTCATCGCGGTAATTTTTGTTTTGTTTAGCGCAGCGAATGCCGAGGATCGGCCGAACATTCTTTGGCTTTCGGCGGAAGACATCAGCTCGCATCTGGGTTGTTACGGCGACGCGAATGCCATCACGCCGCATCTTGATCAACTCGCGCGGGAAGGCGTGCGGTACACACATGCGTTTACCACAGCCGGGGTGTGTGCGCCGTGCCGGTCGGGTATCATCACGGGGATGTACCAAACTACGCTCGGCACGCATCATATGCGGTGCAAGGCGGTGTTGCCTGCGCACATCAAACCGTTTCCGATGGTGCTGCGCGAGGCGGGTTATTTCTGCACGAACAATTCCAAGACCGATTATCAGTTTCGTCATCCGAAAGAGACGTGGGATATTTCCGGACGTAAAGGGCATTGGCGAAACCGGAAAAAAGGGCAGCCGTTTTTTGCGGTATTCAACTTCACCGGCTGCCACGAAAGCGGGATTGCGAGTAAGGCAAAATACAAATCAGTCACCGCCGATCTCAAGCCCTCACAACGGCAGGACGCCAAAAAACTCACACTACCACCATATTATCCGGACACGCCTATCGTGCGCGAGGATTGGAAGCGCAATTACGAACTCATCACCGCCATGGACGCGTGGGCGGGTAATCTTATCGCGCAGTTGAAGGAAGATGGCCTTTACGAAAACACCGTCATTTTTTTCTGGAGCGACCACGGCGTGGGCCTGCCGCGCGCGAAGCGGTGGTTGTACGATTCGGGTACACGCGTTCCGCTCATCGTGCGGATGCCGAAGTCGGCGGGCGTGAATGCGGGCGTGAATCATCGGCTGGTGAGTTCGATTGATTTTGGTCCCACGGTTTTGAATTTAGCCGGATTGGAAATTCCCAAGCACATGCAGGGGAGCCGTTTCATTGGCGGTGCGCCGCGCAAGTTTGTATTTGGCGCGCGCGATCGGATGGATGAACGCTACGACATCATCCGCAGCGTACGCGGCCCGCGCTTTCGCTACATTCGAAATTATGAACCGCTCAAGACGTACTATCAATATATGAACACTCCGGAAAAGGGCGCGACCATGCAGGAAATTCGCCGCGCGGCGGCTGCGGGGGAATTGCCCAACGCGGCCAAACTTTTTATGGCCCCCGCCAAACCCACGGAGGAATTGTACGATTTGGAAATTGACCCGCACGAAATCCACAACCTCGCTGGCGAACGCAAGCACGCCGATAAGTTGAACGAACTGCGCACGGCTCATTCGGATTGGGTGAAACGGACCGGCGACCTCGGGCTCTTGCCCGAAGCGGAAATTGAGATTCGCGAAAAGGCCGCCGGCGCGCGCTACAACATTCTCAAAGGCAAAAACAAACTCAACGCCCAACTCGGCAACGCCGCGGCAATGGCCTCCTCCGGCGTGTACGCGCTGCCGTCGATGTTGATCGCGATGCAGCATCCGGATGCCGCCGTGCGTTATTGGGGTGCCACCGGCGTGGGCAACATCGGCCCGCAAGCGGTCACCGCGCGGCTGCCGATGATCGATGGGTTGAAGGACGAATCCCCCAGTGTTCGCATCGCCGCCGCACGGGCCTTGGCCAAACTGGGTGAGTCGAAGTTGGCATTGCCGGTGTTGGAAGCCGAACTGCAAAGCGATCACCAATGGGGAAGGTTGGCCGCAGCAATTGTGCTGGATGAAATGGATGATCAGGCGAGACCATCCATTCCGGCACTTAAAAAGGCGCTGGTCAATCAACCCAATAAGTATATCGTGCGTGTCGCTAACCGTGCCCTCAATGAACTGTTGGGCACGAATCATGTGGTGCCTTAATTATTTGAAATGAAACTGAAATTTTTTCTCCTCATTGGATTATTCACCGCTGGTTTGGCGGTGGCGAATCCTCCTGCGGGCTTTGGTGCACCGGACACTGAAATAATCCTGGGCACGAAGCATGGCCAGATGCGCTTTGATCAGGAAGTGCTTGCGGTGCAACCCGGCGCAAAGGTGAAGCTTACGCTGAAAAATACCTGCGAAATGCTGCACAACTGGGTGCTTGTGAAGGGGGGCGCCACGGTGCGTGATCAAGTGTCGGGTAAGGCACTGCAACTTGGCGCGCAGAGTATGGTTAAACATTTTGTGCCGGATCATCCGGCCATTATCGCCTCGAGCCAGATCGCTATGCCCGGCAAGAGCGTGGAGGTTTATTTTAAGGCCCCGATGGCCGAGGGTGATTATCCATTTGTCTGCACACTGCCAGGCCATGCGTTCACGATGGTGGGAGTGCTGGCGGTGGCAAAGAATCCGAAGCAGGCACTTGCCCGCCTTAATAAAAATAGGCCGCAGGTAAAAGCTCAATTGCCGCTGTTGGTGACAAATAAGCCATTGTTACAAAGGGCGTTTGTGCAGAATTCACCGGCCCGTTCGATTTGTGTGGGGTTGCCCGGTGGGGTGAATTACCTTTTTGATGCTGAGACTTGTGCGGTGGCCTATGGTTGGACCGGCGATTTTCTCGACGTGGGCCCCGATCGCAAAGGGCGTGGCGGACGTCATTGTAAAATTCTTGGCAAACGCTTCGAAGTTGGCTCCCAAGGTGCTTTGAAAATTGGCAAAGCTTCGCCAGTATTTCTTGGATATAGCCGTCTTGGGATTCCGGAGATTCACTACCGCGTGGGGGAGGCAACTGTGAGGCAAACAGTTTCTCTCCATGCCGGCTTGGTCGGTGATATTCTGAAGCGTGGGCTTCAATACACCTTTAAAGTGGCTGACGCAAAAGGCACTGTGACCTTTGATCTCAATCCTTCGGATGTTCTAGTGGAGGCCAGTGCCGGGAAATGGAATGCTGACAAGACCTCCCTTCGCCTCAACTCCAAGGAGGCCAGTGAATTCACCGTAACTCTTTTGCCAAAGAAATAACAATGAAACCAACTCAATTCATTTTTGCGACCCTCGTATTGGCCTGCGGAGCTTTGGCCGCTCGTCCAATGATCAAGCCCGCTGGTTATCAGGTGGATACCATCAGCATTCCAAAAGAGATTACGCTTGGGGTGGGCGGCATGGCGTTTTTGGACAAAACCACGATGTTGATTTGCACTCGTGAAGGGGAGGTGTGGAAATATAACACCGACAATGGTAAATGGGATTTGTACGCCGATGGATTACACGAAAGCCTCGGGTTATGGATCGATCATAAAAAAAATGAAGTCTACGTCATGCAACGCCCCGAGCTGACCCGTCTCGTGGATACCAATCAGGATGGTAAAGCGGATCTTTATGAAACGGTGAGTGCCGGTTGGGGGCTCACGGATAATTATCACGAGTACAGCTTTGGCCCGGTGCGCGATTCGAAAGGAAACTTCTATGGCACGTTGAACACCTCCCTCAGTTGGCCGGGCTGGGCGGGTAGTGATAAATGGGATAAAGCGCGTGTGCACGATTCAAAGATGGGGCGTGCTGCCAAATACCGGGGTTGGTCTTTTCAAGTCACGCCACAGGGCAAGTTCGTCCCGTTTTCGATGGGCATGCGTTCGCCGGCCGGCATCGTCATCAATCAGGCCGATGAGATTTTCTACACGGACAATCAGGGAGACTGGAACGAAACCTCCTCACTTCATCATGTGGTGAAAGGCCGTTTCCACGGACATCCGTCCTCGTACTTTGATCACCCGAAATACATCGGCAAGAATCTCAACGAAATTTCGATCGAGGACTATCGCAAAATGCGCTCGCGCCCGGCGGTGTTCATCCCGCACGGAGAATTGGCCAATTCCCCTGGCGAGCCGGTGTTAGATTACACGGGCGGCAAGTTTGGTCCGTTTGCCGGGCAAATGATCCTCGGCGATCAAACCCGTTCCAACCTGATGCGGATTCATGTCGAGAAAGTGGACGGCGAATATCAGGGCATGGTGGTGAACTTTATTTCGCCGATGCAAACCGGTTGCATCCGCGGGGTGTTCGGGCCGGATGGCAGTTTCTGGGTCGGTCAAACCGGCCGCGGCTGGGGTTCGGTGGGAGGCAAACAGTTCGGCCTCGAGCGCGTGCGCTGGGACGGCAGCACTCAGCCGATGGCAATTCATCACATCAGCCTTACTAAAACCGGCTTTGACGTGCACTTCACCCTGCCCGTTGATGCTGAGGCCGGTGTGGATGTCACGAATTACGACATCCTCGAGTACGAATACCAGTACCGTCCGCAATACGGTTCGCCGAAGAGTAAGCAGAAAAAAATGAAGCCAACGGCAGTGAAACTCTCCAAGGATCGACGCATCGCACACCTCACACTTCCGCTCGTCGCAGAGAAGGTATATCAGTTTAACCTCAATATAAACCTGCGCTCCAACGCGGGCGCAGAAATTGCCAACCGCGTGGCGTGGTATACTGCCAACCGCCTCCATAAATGAAATCCAAAATGAAACTTATTCGGATCTTTTTCCTGTGTGCTGTCACCGGCACGTTCACCACCCAGGCTGTGGAGCCGCTGAAGGCACTGCTGATCACCGGCGGGTGCTGTCACGATTACGCGAAGCAAAAGCTCATCATCAGCCAAGGCATCAGCAAGCGCGCAAACGTGGACTGGACAATTTTGCACGAGGGTGGCGCGGGGCGTACGCATCGGATTTCCATTTATCAAAAGAAAAACTGGATTAAGGATTTCGACGTGGTGGTGCACAACGAATGTTTCGGCGCGATTGGCGACAAGGCGTTTGTGGAATCACTGGCCACCGCCCATCGGGATTCCGGTGTGCCGGCGGTGTTGCTGCATTGCACGATGCACAGCTACCGTGCGGCGGATAAGTTGACTGACGAATGGCGTAAACTATTGGGCGTAACCACCGTGCGGCATCAACAGCACGTGGCGGTGGAGATCAAAAACCTGCAGCCCAAGCATCCGATCATGCAGGGGTTTGGCAACAGCTGGAAGACGCCCGCGGGCGAGCTGTACGAAATCATCAAAGTATGGCCGCACACCACTGTGCTCGGCCAAGCCCACGGCGTGCGCACCAAGAAAGATCATCCGTGCATTTGGATAAACCAATACGGCAAAGCGCGCGTCTTCGGCACCACCATCGGTCATCACAACGAAACGATGGAAACCGAAGCCTACCTCGGATATATCACTCGCGGTCTTTTGTGGTCGTGCGACAAGCTCGACAAAAACGGCCAACCGGCCAAAGGCTACGGTCCGCAGAAGTAGTTTTTGCGATTGACTTTAGGGCCAAAATGTCATAAGGCCAACCGTTCAAGGAGGTTAACCGCGTTCCCTGTTTTTAACGAGGGTCTTCCTGTGTAATCCAAGGACACTATTATGAGTGAAGAAAAAAATCGTATGCGTTTATTGTGGGCCGGTTTTATGGCTATTTTAGCAGCCGGCGTGGGCTTCGCCATTCGTGGCGGTATTTTTGGAACTTGGGGTAGCGAGTATGGCTTCTCCGGTGCGGAACTTGGCGCGATTGGTGGCGCGGGTTTTACTGGCTTTTGCTTTGGAATCATCATTGGTGGATTTCTGGTGGATAAACTGGGCTATGGCAAGTTGGTTGCCGCGGCGTTTGTCTTGCATGTGTTATCAGCCTTCGTGACCTTTATGCCCGATGCCGAAATGGGTGGGGCTACGGTTTACAAATTCCTTTTCTGGGGAATGTTCATTTTTGCAATGGCGAATGGTGTGCTCGAAGCAGTTGCCAATCCATTAGTCGCCAGACTCTTCCCAGAAAAGCGCACGCATTATTTGAATATTCTGCACGCGAGTTGGCCGGCTGGGCTGGTCGTTGGTGCTATGTGTGGTTTGGTTTTGGGCGACAAACTAGGTTGGGGCTGGAAAGAGCAACTGGCGTTGTACCTGATCCCAACAGTGATATACGGCTGGATGTTCTTTGGTCAAAAATTCCCGAAATCGGAGGCATCGGAAAAGGGGCTAGGGTTGGGCGAAATGTTCCGAGACGTGGGTGTGCTGGGTGCGCTCGTGGTGGCGTACTTGTTGGTGCTGTTCTTTAGCACCAACCTCGGAATGGACAAGGCCAGCGCCTGGATGCTCGGTGTGTTGCTGGTTGTGGTGGCGGGTGTTATGACACGTAGGCAGACGGAGATTCCCGTACAGTCTTGGCTGCTGCTGATGATGTGCGCTCTACTCGCCATCTTTGCGCAGATTGCCTTTAATCTGCCGCATCTGGGCACGCTCATTATTGCCGCCGCGTTGATGGTGGGGATGGGCGTTACAATGCGCTGGGCAATGGGTGCGGTCCTACTATTCGTGCTATTCATTACACACGCCTTGGTGGGTGCGGTGGAACTGGGTACGGATCAATGGATTCAAAATATTACTGGGAACATTCTTTCGAGCGAGCAGGGCAGAATTCTATTTGTATTTACCTCGATGATGATGTTTGGCCTGCGCTTTTGTGCGGGTTGGATAGAGGAAAAACTAGGGCTCTCGCCAATCGGAATTCTTTTTGTCTGTGCCGTGTTCGCTTGTCTGGGTCTAAACCTTGCCAGTGGGATTGAAACGTTTGCGGGCGCGTTTGTCGCATTGGCAATTTATGGCATCGGCAAAACTTTCTTCTGGCCCACAATGCTGGCCGTGGCTTCGGATCGCTATCCGCGCACGGGTGCCATTGCCATCAGCATTATGGGCGGGATAGGCATGCTGTCCGCGGGCTTGATAGGCTCTCCCGGATTGGGGTACGCAAAAGACCGGTTTGCCGGCGAGGCGCTCAAGGCGGAAAGCGAGGCGGTGTATGCTGAATACCAAAACGAGAGCACCTCAAAATTCCTTTTCTTCAGCGGGGCACAGGGATTGGATGCTAAAAAAATGGGGGGAGTGCAGGACAAATTAAATTCCGCTCGAAAGATTCTTCCCAAAGGTGGGTATGAAGAAGAAAAGAAGCGGCTCGAAACTGAGCAAAAAGAAAACGAGGCTATACTGGAAGAATTAAAAACGGCCGGTGAAACTCTGGGAAAAACAAGTATCACAATCGGAGAAAAACTGGGTGATACTAAGGAATGGGATACCGGTTACGATGCACTGCGCGAGGAAGCAGCTGATCACAAAAAGGCCTTGGAAGATAATGCCAAGGACACCGAAGCAGCCCAAATGGCAGTGGATGGTGCTAAGAAAGGACTGACTGGCTTGGATGCCCTCAAGGCCACGCTCGTAAAAGCTGAGGTATTCAAGGAAGAAGGAAACCCAAACAAAAACGCCGCATTGGCAGCATTAACGCCTGACGAACGAATGGCTCATCGTGCAAGCATTGCGGGAGACCGGAAGACGCTCGTTGCAGATTCATTCATCCCTGCAGTGATGGCGGTGATTTATCTGCTGATGATGCTCTACTTTAAATCCATCGGCGGTTACAAACCGGTGGCGATTGATCGTAAGGTAGAGGAGTAAGCGTTTTCAAAAAATTACTCAAGGCGGCCCTAGGAATGGGGCCGCCTTTTTTTATTGGCTGTCGTTGTTGCCGTTGTTCTTTTTGGCGTAGCGGCGGCGTTGGGGCTCGGGGAGGGTGGGGTCTACTTTGGGGTAGTAGGTGGCTTCGCCGAATCGTTCGTTGGCGTCGGCGGCGAGGGCGAGGCCGGGGGCGACGTTGAAGCATTCGTCGGCTTCCACAAAAACCGATGCGCCGCCGGGTTGGCGGAGGCAAAGGAACAGCGGGATTTTTCCGGGATGGGCTTCGGCCAGTTCGCGCACGCCATCCATCGCGTCGGGCCGGAGGGCTTCGGTTTTGAGTCGAAGATGGACTTGCAGGGTAAACTTGCGCGGCGCGTCGTCGAGCGGAAACACGTCCACGGGAAAAATCTTGGGCACGTCCTCGCTGTTGTTCACTTCGCCGATGACCATCAGCGGTTTGTTGAGTTCGAATTGTTCGTTAAATATTTCGTAGTTGTCGCCCACGCACAGCACCGTGACTTGGCCGGTCATATCCTCCACGGTGGCAGTGCAATACGGTTTGTCGGTTTTTTTTGAAATGGCCCGTTTGACAATTGAGACTAAGCCGCCCACGCGGGAGATGGTGCGGTCGGGCAATTCCGAAAGGTCGGTGACTTGATGGGTGGCGTAATGTTTGAGCGTGCCGAGGTGCGGGTTGAGCGGGTGCCCGCTCACATAAAAGCCGAGCAATTCCTTTTCGTAGGCGAGCCGTTCGGCATCGTCCCATTCGGGCAGATTTTTCAATGCGGCGGGAATTTCGTCGTCATCTGATTTGCCGGCATCGAGCATTCCGAACAGTGTTTCCTGTCCACGCGCGCGATCGGCGGCGGCGCTGGCGGCGCGGGAAAGCGTGCGCTCGATTTGCGCGCACAGGCTGGCGCGACTTTGGCCAAAGCTATCGCACGCACCGGCTTTGATGAGGGCATCGAGGACTTTGCGGTTAACCGCTCGAAGATCCACACGATTGCAAACATCACTGAGAGAAGTAAAGGGCTCACCTCCACCGCGCGCAGTGAGCATCGCATCCACCGCGGCCTCGCCCACGCCCTTGATGGCGGCGAGGCCGTAGCGAATGACTTTGCCGTCACGCGCAGGGGCGAAGTTTGTGCGGCTTTCATTCAGATCCGGCGGCAATACATCAAGCCCCATCGCCTTGGCCTCGGTGATGAGGACGGTGAGCTTGGCGGTGTCGCCCATATCATTGGTGCATACGGCGGATAGAAATTCAACGGGGTAATGCGTTTTCAACCACGCGGTTTGGTAGGCGACGATTGCGTAGGCCGCGGCGTGCGATTTGTTGAAGCCGTAGCCGGCAAATTTTTCCAGCAAATCAAAAACTTTATTCGCCTGCGCGGGCTTGATGTTGTTGGTTTCCTTGCAGCCTTTGACGAACGTCTCGCGTTGTTTGGCCATTTCGGAAACTTTCTTTTTGCCCATCGCGCGTCGCAGCAAATCCGCGCCGCCGAGCGTGTAGCCGGCGAGCAACTGCGTGGCTTGCATCACTTGCTCCTGATAAATCAGAATGCCATACGTCTCCTCGGAAATTTGCTGGAGCAGTGGATGTTCGTAGCGGATTTCTACATCGCCGTGGCGGCGTTTAATAAAGTCGGGAATGAGATCCATCGGTCCCGGCCGGTAGAGCGCCACGAGCGCGGTGATGTGTTCCACGGAACCGAGCTGAAATTTTCGGCACAAATCGCGCATCCCGCCCGATTCCAATTGGAACACGCCCACCGTGCGGCCTTCGTTTAGCAAATCATAAGTGGCCTGGTCGTCCAGCGGGATCGCGTCGATGTCAATTTCGATACCCTGTGTTTCCTTCACCAAGCGACAGGCGTTGCGAATGACGGTGAGCGTTTTGAGGCCCAGAAAATCCATCTTCAACAATCCCAAATCGCCCACCGGCCCCATCGGGTATTGGGTGACTACCGCACCATCGGCATCGGTTTTGAGCGGCAGCACGTTGACCAACGGCTCCGCACCGATGACCACGCCGGCGGCATGAACGGAGGCGTTGCGTGTGAGATCTTCGAGCACAAAGGCGGTGTCGATGAGTTCGCGCGTGATCTCTTCGGAATCGTAGGCCAACTTCAAATCGGGTGATTGTTTGAGCGCGCGCTCAAGGGTGATCTTCAGTTCATCGGGCACCATTTTTGCGAGCCGATCGCACTCGCCGTAGCTCAATCCCATCACGCGGCCCACATCGCGAATCACGGACTTGGAGCCCATTGTGCCAAAGGTAATGATTTGCGCCACGCAATCGCGCCCGTATTTTTCGCGCACGTATTCGATGAGGAACGGGCGGCGATCATCGGGAATATCGATGTCGATGTCGGGCGGGTTGACGCGTTCGGGGTTGAGAAATCGTTCGAACAGCAGCCCGTAACGCAGCGGATCGACGTTGGAAATTTCTAATAGATAGGTCACCAGCGAACCCGCCGCCGAGCCGCGCGCAATACAGGCAATGCCATTGCTGCGCCCGTGCCGAATGAAATCGCCCACGATTAAAAAGTAACTCGTGAAGCCCATCTGCTCGATGACGCCGAGCTCCACTTGAATGCGGTCGATCACTTTCGCCAACGCCGCGGTCACGGCGGGGTCGTTTACGTCGGCGGGATTAGTGCCTTCGGCGGCTTCAAAATTGGGCAGTCGCGTGGCGTCTTCAATGGAGTGGCAAACAAACTCTTCGCCCTTCGCCTCGCATCGCACGCTGTAGCGATGTTGCATTGCCTCGGCCACTTGATGGCGGAGATAGCCTTCGCGCGTGTACAGGTTCGGCGGTTCAAAAACCGGATAGTGCAATTCGCCCAGTTCGATTTCCACGTTGCATTGCTCGGCCACGGCGAGGGTGTTGCGTACCGCTTCGGGCACTTCGCTGAAGAGCGCGGCCATCTCGTCGGCGTCGCGCAGGTAGAATTGCTCCGGTACGTAATGCATCCGGTTGGGATCGTTAAGGTGCGTTTGCGTGCCGATGCAGATGAGTGCGTCGTGCGCGTCCGAGTGTTCGCGCTCAATATAGTGAACGTCATTCGTGGCCACGAGGTTGAGGTCAAACTCCTTTGCCCACGGGATGAGCTGGGCATTCACTTTGGCTTGCTCGTTAATGCCGTGGTTTTGAAGCTCGAGAAAGAAACGCTCTTTGCCGAAGGTTTGCTTAAACCAATCAATGCTCGCACGGGCTTTGTCGGCATCATCACGCATGATGGACTGCGGAATCTCGCTTGCCAGACAGCCGCTGAAGGCGATGAGCCCTTCATTGTTCGCCTCGAGGATTTCTTTATCAATGCGCGGTTTGTAATAAAAACCCTCAAGATGCGCGGCAGTGGTAAGGCGCACAAGATTTTTGTAGCCTTTTTCATTTTCGGCAAGCAGGAGCAAATGGTTGTAGCCATCTTTACTGCCTCGGCTGTTTGCTTTTTTATCAAATCGACTGCCCGGCGCGATGTAGACTTCGCAGCCAATGATCGGCTTCACGCCGGCGGCGCGCGACTTTTCATAAAAATCCACGGCCCCGTGCATCACCCCGTGATCGGTAATCGCCAGCGCCGGAAACTCCAACTCCGCCGCGCGGGCCACCAATTTATCCAGACGGCACGCTCCATCGAGCATCGAAAACTCGCTATGCACGTGTAGATGAACAAATTCGGCGTGGGGCACAAGCACAGTTTAGCCACGCCCCTCCGCACCACGCAAGCCGAGGATATTGGGCATCGGTTGACAACCCAAAAATCGAATGCAAAGCTTGCCTTTCCGCGTAAAACAAACCAATCTTTCCGCATCCCGCCTGATTTGTTTCAGGCCTGTGAATGAGTGTTGAACCCAAAAACGAACTGTCTCTCGACCTGCAATTCTTGCCCGACTGGGCGCAGGAAGATACGGCCGTGAACAAATACGCCAACCACAAGGGCGAACAAGAACGCCCGCGCGGACGCAAAGGAAGCAGCCGAAAAGGTGGCTGGGAGGATCGTCGCCCCCCGCGCGGTGATCGCAAACCGGGAGGTGATCATAGGGGCGGTGGAGGCAACAAAGGCGGTCCGCGCGGTGAACAGCGGGGTGCGCCGCAGAATCAGCGCGGCCCACGTCCACAACGCGACTCACGCCCGCAGCGCGGCGGCAAATCCCAACGCCCCGAGGTACAGCAGCTCGACATCAAAGTTGATTTTGTGCCCGACACGCAAGGTGTTGAATCCATCGCCAAGGAAATCCGCCTCACCGGCCGCGCTTATCCGCTATTTCAAATCGCGCTGCTCGTGCTTGAACGCCCCGCGCGGTATTCGCTGAAGCTTCGTGCGCTCCGTAAATCCGGAAAATCAGGGCAAGGCAATGAATCCGGCCCACGCCTTTTCACCAGCAAAATGGATGACACCGTGTGGCTCAATCGCGGCCAAGCCGAGCGGCACACTTTCGAAAAACATTTCGACCATTTTTACGCCACCGAGAAAAACGAGATTGATGCCCCCAAAGGCAACTTTACGTTTGTGGCCCAATGCGGTTTTACCGACACGTATCTCGGCCCGCCCAATCATCACGATTATCAAAACAAGCTCGTCCAGTTCCACGCTGATAATCTGGCGCGCGTGCCCTTCGAGAAATTTAAATCGCGCATTCGAATCATCAAAGAAGAGGAAGCGGTGAACGCGTGGATCGAGCAATCTAAATGGCGCACCACGTGGAAATCACTGCAAACCGATGAGCCCGTCATCTTCGCGCGGCGCGATGAAGTGCAGGCCCATTTCCGTGCACATCATGCCGAATCAATTGTGGATGAAGCGGATACCGCAACAGTCACCGGCAACGCAGCCAAGGCCATGCGTGAGCCCCATTTGTTGGCTGATTATTTGCGCGATCAATGGCACCGGCAAAAGCATTTTCCAATGCAACTCTCCACGCACCTCAGCAAAATGTTTGCCGGAATGGGGCTGCAGTTTTTTAAGAAAGACAAAAAGGTCACGCACGTTTCCGTGGCGCGCCCGAATTATTTGGACGTCGCCGCCACGCCCGTGAGCGATGGGGTGCGCCGCATCGTGGAATTTGTCGAGATCACCCCCAATTGCACGCGCCGATTGATTCTTGAAAACCTCGCTGGTCTCGAACACGTGGAGCCCAAGGAAGGCGAAGCGCCACCGCCCGCGCCCGAACAAACCGAAGAACAAAAGCAACTCATCTCCGATTTACACTGGCTCATCCACCAAGGCCACGTCCTCGAATTTGCCAACGGCCTAATCGAAACTGCCAAAAAGCCCCGCCCGAAAGAGGAGAAGAAGGAGAAGAAGGAGAAGAAATCAAAGGACGGGCAGTCGAATATTGAGAAAGCGGATCCGGTAGAGGTTGCTTCTGTTGAAGAAGCATCCAAAGCTGAAGCTGAAGTTGAAGTGACTGAGGAAGTGCCAGAGGCACCAACGCCAGAGGCACCAACGCCGGAAGCTGCGACTGGCGAAGATTCAGTTTCAGAAAAAACAACGAACGAATAATCCAATCCCAAAATAGGTGGATTATTGGGAATGCTTCTCCCCAATGGCTCGCAGATACTCGTGCGCGAAAAGCCCTGTTCCGTGGCCGTCCTTCCAAAAAATTTGCACCGCGTAACCGCCCACCGGTTGCAGATGCTTGATTTGAAATGAGGATTCGGTGAACGCCATTTTCGGCCCCTTCGCCACGTTGCCCATCACGTCCGTTTCCCCTGCGCACGAGGCGCACGGGCACGCTCGTCGCAGCGCTTCCAGCGCCACAAAATGCTCTGCGCCATCGTCCCATTTCAGCGCCAATTCCCCGCCCACCGGCTGTAAATCCACCAATCGCATGCGGCTTATTAGCAAATAATCCCCTAAAAAACAGGTAAAAATAAAAAACATTGCCACGCCAAACTTTTTTCCTTGCACCAAACTTCCTCCTTCGGCAGATTCCCCGCATGAATATGACCCAATACCTCACCAAACTTGTCTCGCGCCGATTTACTTTGGCTGCGGGAATTTCTCTGTTGGCCCTCATTGTCACCGGTTGCGGCGGCAAAACCGAAACAACCCCGGATGCCGGAAATGCCACCGGTGGTAAACTCAAAGTTACCACTACGGTGAATATGGTGAGCGATCTCGTGCGCGAAGTGGGCGGCGAACACGTGGAAGTCAGCGAGCTGATGGGGCCGGGGGTGGATCCGCATCTCTTCAAGGCCAGCGCCGGCGATGTCGACAAGCTGATGAATGCTGATGTGGTTTTTTATGTCGGCCTGTTGCTCGAAGGAAAAATTCAGGACACGTTGGACAAAGTGGAAAGCGCTTACGCGGTGACCAGTAAGATCGACACCAAACGATTGGAAAAACCCGAGGAATTCGAGGGCCACTTTGATCCACATATTTGGTTTGATGTCACCTTGTGGGTGGACACCGTGGACGTCGTGGTGGAAGGGTTGAGCAAAGCCGACTCCGCTCACGCCGCGGATTACAAAAAGAACGGCGAAGCCACCAAAGCCAAAATGAACGCGCTGCACGAATGGTCGTTGGCCAAAGTGAAAGAGCTTCCCGAAGCCAAGCGCATTCTCATTACCAGTCACGATGCTTATAATTATTTTGGACGTGCATATGGCTTCAAAGTGGTTGGCCTGCAGGGCATTTCCACCGTGAATGAAGCGAGCCTTGCGGATGTGGCTAAGATGGTGGACTTCATCAAAGAAAATAAAGTGAAGGCGGTTTTCGTGGAAAGCAGTGTGTCGCCCGCGACCATCAAACGTATCAGTGAAGATTCCGGCGCCGTGATTGGTGGCGAGCTTTTCTCCGACGCGATGGGCGAGCACGGCAAAATGGAACACGGCAACGACGTGGGCACTTACGAAGGGATGATCAAGCACAACCTCAGCACCATCGTCAACGCGCTCAAGTAGCGCCATTGTCCACCTCAATTTAATTCACCGCATGAAAAAAATAATTACCAGCATAGTCTGCCTGTGCGGCGCGTTCGCGCTGCCGGCACAAGATAGCGTTTGGGATCGCGAGCAACTCAGCGGCGACTGGGGCGGCAAACGCAGCGCGTGGGCGGCGGCAGGCTACGAGTTTTCCCTCAGCTACGATGTGGAGGTCTTCCGCAATGCCTCCGGCGGCACAAGCAAGGGCACGGTCATCGATGGCCTTGGCTACGGCGCATTGGATATTGACCTCGAAAAAGCCGCCGGCTGGAGCAGTGCGGATTTCCGCATCAGCACGCTCTGGACCCACGGCGCAAGCGCCACAGGCAAACACGTGGGCGATGAACTCACCGTCAGCAATATGGACGCCTACGATGGCCTGCGCTTGCACGAGGTGTGGGTCGATAAATCCTTCGGCAACCATTCAATCCGCTTCGGCAATCTGTTGGCGGACGAAGAATTTGCCGTCACCGAATTTGGCGGCGTATTTATTAACGCCGCCTTCGGCCAGCCGGCCTTTTGGGCGGCCAACACACTGAACACCGGCCCCGCTTTCAACGTGGCGGCGCTGGGCGTGCGTTACCGTATTGATTTCTCCGAAACGTGCTACGCACAGGCGGGCATTTACGATGGCGACAGCTTCGACAGTGCCGACGGTGATGCCACCATCAACCAACACGGCCTCCATTTCGAGCTCGGCAACGGGCAGGGGTGGACCAGCCTTTACGAGATTGGCTACAACGGGTTTGCGGTGGACGACGGCACGGGACTACCCAGCGCGTACCGACTGGGCGCATGGCATCACAGCACGTCTTTTTCCAAACACGACAGTACCAATGGCGAGGGCAACTGGGGGCTATACGGTGCGACCGACAAACTTCTTTGGCGCGAAGAAGGCGATCAGGGGCTTGGCAGCTTTCTGCGCTTTGGCACTGGCCAGCGCGATCGCAGTCGCTTCCATTGGGTGTTCGACACCGGCCTGAGCTACACCGGCTTGTTGCCCGGACGCGATGAGGATGTGGCCGGCCTCGGTTTTGTTTATGCCAAACACTCTGGGGCTATCACCGATGCCGTGAAGTCGCACGAAGCGGTGATTGAGGCGACGTATCGCATCCAGCTCGCCCCCGCGGTTTATTTGCAACCCGATATTCAGTGGATCAATCGGCCGAGCGGTGATACAACCACCAGTGACGCGCTGGTGTTTGGCTTGCGCGCCGGATTCACTTTTTAATGAGCACCCACGGGATAAACGGGAACGAGCCGCCGCCCCTTGAATTTCACGACCTCACTGTCGCCTATCACAAACGGCCGGTGCTATGGGGCATTGATCTTGAGATTCCCAAAGGCCAACTCGTCGGCATCATCGGCCCCAATGGCGCGGGCAAATCCACGCTCATCAAAGCCGCAATGGGTTTGCTGCCGCTCAATAGTGGTTGGGTGAAAGTCTTTGGCGAGCCCATCAAAAAAAATCTCAAGCGCGTCGGCTACGTGCCCCAACGCGAATCGGTTGATTGGGATTTTCCCGTCAGCGTGATGGACGTTGTCCTAATGGGCCGTTACGGCCACCTTGGTCTGATGCGCCGCCCATCAAAAAAGGATCGCGACATTGCGCGCGATTGTTTGGAGAAAGTCAAATTGCTGCCCTACGCGAATCGGCAGATTTCCAATCTTTCCGGCGGCCAACAGCAACGTGTTTTCCTCGCGCGCGCTCTCGCGCAGGAGAGCGATATTTATTTTATGGACGAACCCTTCGCGGGCGTGGACGCCGCCACCGAGACGGCCATCGTCGCCATCCTTCACGAACTGAAAGAGCGCGGCAAAACACTGCTCGTCGTCCATCACGACCTCCCCACCGCCAAAGAATATTTCGACAGCCTTCTGCTCCTCAATATGCGCGTCATCGCCTATGGCCCCACGGAGGAAGTGTTCAAGTATGATCTGCTGCAAAGCACATACGGCGGTCGGCTCACCATTCTCAGCGAAGTGGCCGAGGCCGTGCGGGAGAAATCCTGATGCGCCACTTGCCTTTCATTGCGGGGTTATGCCTGCTCGCCGTCGCGATGCCCGCGTGGGCCGATCGCATTGGCGACCTTTCCGAAACCACCGTGCTCGAACAGGCCAAACGGTTTTTTAGCTTTCGCGATCCTTCTGTGCGCTATGCGCTCATCGGCTCAATTTTGTTGGGCATCAGTTGCGGGTTAATGGGCGGCTTTATTGTGGTGCGGAAATTGGCGCTGTTTGGAGATACTCTTTCGCACGCGGTGTTGCCCGGCGTGGCGCTGGGTTTTTTATGGGATATGGACAAAGATCCAATCGCCATTTTCATTGGTGCAACGCTCGCCGGATTGCTCGGTGGCGCGATGGTCTCACTCATTCGGCAAACCACGCGGCTCAAAGAAGACACCGCGCTGGGCATTGTGCTCGCCTCGTTTTTTGCCGTGGGCATTTGCCTGCTCACGCGCATCCAAAAAATGCCCGGCAACAAAGGCGGGCTCGATGAATTTCTCTTTGGCTCCGCGGCCTCCATCGGTCAGTCGGATATTATTTTGATGGCCGTTGTTACTGGATTGGCTGTGCTGCTTGTTGGGGTTTTTTACAAAGAACTGTTGATCACCAGTTTCGATGCCGCCTTCGCGCGTGCGGCGGGGTTTCCTGTCAACATCATCAACTACGCGCTCACGTTGCTGCTCGCCTTTAGCGTCGTAGTGGCTTTGCGTGCGGTGGGCGTGGTGCTCGTGAGCGCAATGCTGATCACGCCCGCAGCCGCTGCGTATTTGCTCACTGACCGAATGCATCGACTGCTCGGCTTGGCCGCGTTGTTCGGCGTGATAGCCGGCGCGATGGGCGCGTTCATTTCTTTTCTCGCCAACAACATTCCCACCGGCCCCTTGATGGTGATGGCGGCAACGTTCGTGTTTGTGCTCGCCTTCTTTTTTGGGCCGCGCCACGGCGTACTGATGCGTTGGTGGCGGCAGAAATCCCGCTCCGCCCGCGTCCAACGCGAGAACACGTTGAAAGCAGTTTATCACGTGCTCGAGGCGCGGGAGTTTGATGGCGAAGGCGTGTCCCTGCGCGAACTCGCCGAGCGCCGCCGCGAAACCCTCGATGAAGCCCGCGCCCAATCCGACGCTCTCCGCCAACACCAAATGGCCACGCTGCACGATGACGGCGACGCCATCCACCTCACGCCCGATGGCTGGCAGCGCGCTTGCGAGATTGTTCGCAACCATCGTCTTTGGGAACTCTACCTCACCAACGAAGCCCACATCGCGCCCGATCACGTGCACGAAGACGCTGAAATCATCGAGCACGTGCTCGGTGAAGAAACTGTGCGCCAACTTGAGCGCACTTTAAATCACGCCACCCGCGATCCGCACGGCCGATCCATCCCCGGCCTTGCCGACCTCGCCAGTGGGAACACCCTGTTCGGCCCACCCGAAACCCTCACCGGTTACGCTCCACGCCTATGAACGAACTGCTCCCCGCATTTGAATGGCAGCAGCACGTGATCGCCCCGTGGACCAACGGCCTCAAGTCCACCCTGTGGATTGTGCTGATGGGCTTCTTCGTCGCCACCGCGTGCGGGTTGCTTGGAAACTATCTCATCCTGCGCCGAATGGCGCTCGTCGGCGATGCCATCAGCCACAGCGTACTTGCCGGCATCGGCGTCGCCGTGGTGCTTGCTCTACAACTGGACACACCCACCCTTTTTATCGCCGCCCTTGCCGCCGGTTTGGTCACCACCCTCATCATCGAAATCATCCATCGCTACACCCGCGTGAAACAAGACGCCGCCATCGGCATCGCCTTCACCAGCCTCTTCGCCCTCGGCGTGATTTTGATCAGTATGAAATCCGGCAAAGTGCATATCGATACCGAGTGCGTGCTGTACGGTGAAGTCGCCCTCGTGCCGTTGGAAAAATTTACGTTAACCCTCGCCCCCGCGCTCGCCGGCGCTGTCGGCAAACTTCCGATGTCCGAAGTGTACCTGCGCGGCAATGATCTGGTGATGGCGCCCGACGTCATCCGAATGGGCTTCGTCGCCCTCGCCGTGGCATTGCTCGTGTGGGTTTTTTACAAAGAACTCCTCGTCAGTTCCTTCGACCCCGCGCTCGCCTTCTCCCTCGGCATCAACGCCACCGTCGTTCATTATGCCCTGATGGCGCTGCTCTCCGTAGTTGTCGTCAGCGCCTTTGAATCCGTGGGCGCCATCCTCGTCGTGGCCATGCTCATCCTCCCCGGCGCCACCGCCCATTTGCTCTCCGCTCGTTTACCCGTCATCCTCGCCCTCACTATCCTCCACGCCGCCCTCGGCACGCTACTGGGATTTCACCTTGCCACCTGGTTAAACTGCTCCATCGCCGGCGCCTTCGTCGTTGCCGGAATGGCTCTCTTCCTCCTCGCCTGGCTCCTTAGCCCCCACGACGGACTCCTCGCCCAATGGCACCGCCGCCGCAACGTAAAGCTCGAACCGCCCGAAGAAATTACTACAGAAAAAACCGCGCCTTAACGCTCATCCCTTGAGCTTCACCCGTTCAAACTCAAAGCCACCCACCTTTGACAATTTAGTAAAATCCCCATCCAAACTCACCAACGTCGCCCCGTGCGCCATCGCAATCGTCGCAATCAACAAATCCATCGCCGACGGATGAAAATTTTTCGCCCGGCATTTTTGCCCTAACCGAACGGCATCCTGCCAAAGGGAAGGGGGAGTTGGGAACACCGGCGTGGTGTCAAGATATTCAGTCAGTTGCCCCTGCCGATGTTTGGGCGCGCCCCGCGTCACTTCAAAAAGAACCGGCTCGCAGAGGCACGCTTGCGGATGATTCACGATACGCCGAAGCACCTCACAATCCGCCGACGCCTTTGGCGTGCGGACAATCGAAATCCAGATCGATGAATCAATCAAACGGCTCATCACAAATTATTTGAACCAGCGCGCCCGCTTCGCATCATCCTTTCGCCGATCAACCGGCTCGAGATCGACAGACCATTCGCCGGAAAGAAATTTATCCGTGACCTCCTTCCGCCGCCGAAGCTGCCAAGCCTCCGTCGCCGCCTTGGCCAGCGCCGTTCCTTTCCGTTTTTCACCGGTAAACCGCATTAAATCCTGCAGCACGACATCATCAATTTCCACCGTCACTCTCATAAACACAACGTCGCTCAATATGCAAAAAAAGTCAATAAAATCCTCAAACAAAAAACAAAAACGAGGATTGGCATCTAAGTTGTGAATGATCGAATCAGCGAAGGAACTGGATCGCGGAGTGCGCGATTTGGGAATTCGATTGGCTTTTGCCCATCCCTGCGCCAAATTCCCCCCTTTGCCCAAAGGCAATCGGGCCCGTAGCTCAATCGGTTAGAGCAGCGCACTCATAATGCGTTGGTTGCAGGTTCAAGTCCTGCCGGGCCCACCATTTTTAACTTTGTTTTTGAGTGGATTCTTGGGCTAACGATTTTGCTAACAGTTGGCGTTTTCGTTTTCCACCGGGTTAACACATAGTTTGCACTGGGTTCTGTGTAGTAGCGGCCGGTGGTGGATTAGTCCATATGGCCAAGCAAATGTTACGCGGCGAGGTGACGGACTACCAGAACAGGGACGGCTACCGCACGGGCGACATTGTCAAGGTGATCCAGTTCGACAAGGGCGAGAGTATTGTTGACCCGAAAGAGATTGGCGTGCCAGAGCATCCATCCTACCGACTGGCCGTGAAGGGCCGTTCGGTGAGTAACGTAAAGGGGCGACTGAGTGCCTTTCAAGTTTTCCGTGATGCATTCAGTGCGATGGGCAAGGAGAAGCCGGGAAGAGGTGTCAGCTCCAAGGGTAAGGTAGGGGAGAACGCATTCCGCTCAATGCAAATGCGTTCACTTACCGATCCGATCTTCCATCAAAAGGTGGGCGGCAAATCTCTTGCCGTTAAGTCATACGACAAGCCACTGGCCTTCAACGCCAAGAGCGGCCCGGAACGTGCCGAACTGGCGCGGCGTTCAGAGATTAATCAGGAGCTTGGGGCGAGGTATATGCCGGACCCTGAGTACCCCCATCAAATTGACGCATTTTTTGACGGCAAGAAACTCGGTGGGGATATCCCGAAACTTGGGAAGCCGTCCCCAGCCTTATTGGCCGCAGGTATACCCAACCTTCCGATCCATATTACGGAAACCGTTCTTCGCAAGTCATCACGCGGCAAGGATGCAGAACACCGACTGACGCGCCAGCAGGTTCAAGAGCTTCCGTTTACAATCAACGACCCGATTCTGGTTTATAGGCACACACCCAAGGGCCACAACATAATTACAGAACAAACCGTGAACGGTAAAAACGTGCTGGTCGGCATTTCCGTGAAGGAAGTTACTGGCTCCATGCAAGTTAGTCGAATTGACACTGCGTTTGGTAAAAGGATTGAAGGGGTACTGGCCGCAATAGACGCAGGTCGGGCAACACTTTGGAACGAAAAGAAAACCGCAGCTTGGCTTTCATCCAACCGGGTACCAATTACCCAAAGGGTACTCACCAAACTGCGATCCTCAGGCATACCTACCACGGAATCTGTATCCCGTCAAGGTGGGGAAGCCCGCTTCATGCCCGCCATCGGCGGTCAAGACGCCTTGGGTATGTTCAGCGCAGTTGAGCGTTCGGTTAATAATCTGAAGCAGGAGACAGGCAGCTCCTCGCAGATGCTGGCAATGATCAGGAAGGCTGGCGTGAAGCAGGAGGAACTCGACGCCCTCGGTCTGGACGAATTCCTGTCAGGAAACCGCAAGGTCAGCAAGAACGAGATCATTGATCACCTTGTCGAGAATCAGATTACAGTGGAGGAGACGGTGTTGGGGGAGAAAGCTCCATATTACGAGACTGGGATAACTGAAACCAAGCACGGCGAATACGTCGAACCCGGCGCAGTCGAGGGCAGTTACCGGGAGGTGTTGCTGCGGTTGCCGAGGGGCGATGCTCGGTTGCATAGCGGTGTGGTTCGAGGCGATGACTTGAGCCTGGATGGAATGCTCACTGATATGTCGATAGAGGGCATGGAGGCACTTGATTATGGTCGGTATGGGGATGTTGTGGAGTTCCTCAATTTTTCGGATCGTGATTTAGCGAAAATCAGAGACACTGCCAGTCATCATGGGGTTACGTTGGAGGTGTCTGATTCACGCGGAAATAAAGAAGCCTACACCGGCGGCCACTACGGCGAACACCCGAACGTCCTTGCCCATATCCGGTTCAACGAACGCACCGGCCCGAACGGTGAGCGGGTGCTGTTCATCGAGGAGATTCAGAGTGACTGGCATCAGGAGGGGCGGAAGAAGGGGTATGCTGTAACGGAAAGGGGGGTAGATTCAGCAGTCGATGCAGTGGATACGACAGGATTCACCGCTAAAGAGGATACGCAATACGGCGAACCATACTGGCGGGTATTGGATGGCAGTGGTGAACATTATTATTTCACGCCGAAAGACGGCTCACCAACCCCGGCAGACGCTATTCGTAATTCTGTGAGGCACAAAATAAAGACGGAGTTAAGCGGGGGTGAAGGCGTCCCTGACGCCCCGTTCAAGACCAGTTGGCACGAGTTGGCGATGAAGCGGATGATCAGCTACGCCGCCAAGAACGGGTACGATGCCATTGCCTGGACGAAAGGGGACACGCAGTTTCAGCGGTACGGTTCTTCAGAGATTGCGTGGGTGAAGGATGGCGATGGCTGGAAGGTTTCGGCCAGCGAACAGCAAGGCGGCGAGGCGGGGGGCGTGGACATTGAAGGCGCGGCCCGCGCACAGGGACTGCTCAAGGAGGGCGGGTTCAGCGTTACCGAAAAGAACGAGTTGCGGACCATTGTAGAGAACACCTTGATGGATCGAGAGCGAGGCCAGTGGTCTGCGGAGAATTTCACTAAGCAGGTTGATAAGCTGACGGACCGGGTCTGGGAGCGGATGCAAACCGAGGATGCTGGAACCAGTTTGCCTCGCAAGGAAGGGATGGAAGGCTTTTATGACCAGCGAATGGTCAACATGAAGACGTGGAAAAAGCTGGGCCTGAAGGTGGAGGAGGGTTCGTTTGCCCACAGCCAAGACGCTGGGGCGGGCTACCGCATAGGCCCGGAGGGCGTTATGCAGCCGGGAGAAAAGCAGCCTAGGCTTCCCGCCCACTTCGTCCACCTCGCCTCAGACGTAAAGGGGAAAGTGCTGGACGGCGGGGTGGCTCGGTTTATGCCGGCGCGATTCAATAACCCTCATCTGCCCATGAAGGCGAATGATGTTGTGAATCCGTTTGCCGTTAAACCTATTGGTTCCCTTACTTTAGGCGAAACTCGTAAATTGTTGGAATTAATCAAGGATTTTACTGAAGACATTAGGAGTGTGAAGCTGAATAAAGAAGAAGCGGGTGTAGCTGCTGTAACAAAACAGGAGCGCCATGAGGCGTACATTAGAAAATCTGCCCTAGAAGGAATTAATGATTTCATAAAATATCAAGCAGGAAGCCGCAAGGCCGGTGCCGTTCATATTTTGATTGATCACTTTAGTGGGTCCAGGGGGAGGATTTCGGCGAAAGAATTACTCACAATGGGCGAAGTAATCCGAACTGGTGAAATCAGGAATCGGGCCAAGAATAAAACCCAATACACTCTTCACAAGGGAGGAATCAGATTCAGAGTGATAACCGGAAAAAACAAAAGCGGGGAGCGATTGATTAGCTTTTACTCAGACAGAAAATAAAGTGCCCGGCTGTGAGTCATAATGCTCCCCATTTAACGCTAATGGACCGGACGCCAGAAAATACCATGCTGACACATGGTTCGCAACAACTAAAAATGAAAGGGTGGTTTCAACATGTTGCAAAGATTCATCTTCGCCAGCGACTTGCATGGCGATCAGCAGGATAAGGCGGCGGTGAAGGCGTTGCACACCGCAACGGAATCCTTCAAGCCGCATCTACGCATCTTCGGGGGTGACTTAATTGATGCCCGTCCTTTGCGGAATGGGTGCGGGCCGGAAGAGCGAGCCGAATCCATGTGCGATGACTGGCGGAAGGGGCGCTGTAAAGAGAACGAGCGGGGAAATTATTGCGGTCTTCGCCACTTTCCAGTTCAAATCTTGCCGAGTTCGCTTTGTTTTTAATTTCCTTCTTCCCGCAGCTGGCGTTGGGCGAGGTAGGTTTGGAGGAAGCGGTCGGGGGGGGCTTCGGTTTGGGCTGTTTGCCAGAGGTCGGCTAGGGTTTGGGCGGCGATTTTTAGTTGGGCTTCGAGGAAGGCTTTGCCGGTGGCGGGGGTTTCAGCAGATAGCTTTTTCTCTTTGTTGAGTTGGTAAAGAGGTTCCATTTTTTTGTGTTGGGCGAGGATGTAATTGAGGGCGTATTGGAAGTGGCCGCTGGCGAGTGGGTTTTTCTCGGGGCGCTTGATGAGGGCGGCGGGGCGCAGTTGTTGGGCAAGTGCATCGCGGTTGGGGGCTTGGGTGGCTTTGAAGAAGCCGCCGTCAATCCACGCGTGGAAGCGTTTGCTGGTGGTGTAGCCTTCGGGGTTGGGGCCGACCCAGCCGTTGAAGTGTTTGGTGGTGTGGAGGGGTTGGGCGGCGTCACCGACGTAATGGCTGAGGATGCCCATCCGGTAAATGACGTTGGCGCGGGCGTTGGCTTTTTCTGCTTCGGTTCCCATTTTTTCAAATACTTTGAGATAGGAAAATGCGCTGACGAGTTTGAGGTAATTTTCGTTGATAGCCCAGGGGAGAAAGCCGGGGTGGCCTTTGGTGTGGTCGGCGTTGGCTTCGGGAAGTTCGAGCTTGAGGCGGGCGCGGGCGTTGGCCATTTGCTCGACGTAGCGGTAGCGGAAATGGCTGAGGTCGGCGGGTTTGATTTGATAGGGCGCGAGGTCTTCAAGATCGAAATAATGGTCAAGGCCGTTGAGGTGGCGCAGGGCGCGGTCGCGGTTGTTGCGCCACCGATCGGGTTCGCCGCTGAGGAAGAGGATGCGCTCGCGGTTGGCGGGCGTGCGGACGAAGGCGGGAAAATCTTTGGAGAGCGTGGTGAGCGCGAGGTCGTTGATGAGCCGATGGCGCTCGTAATCCCAAGCGTGGGCGGTGAGGGTAAATAAGAGCGCGGCGGCGGCCGTGAACATACTGCAATGGTGCTTCATACGCCGACGTTGAAGGCGGATTGGGCTCTGCGCAATCGAAAGCTGTTCACGGAGGGAAACGTATGGAGCGTTGGCGGTTCAAAAAATCACGGTAACTTCACAATTTCTAAATTCAACTGTCCGTTGGCTTCACGCAGGAGGATGGCTTGTTGTTTGCCATAGGCATCTACTTGCACTGCTCCGTGCAGGGCTTCAATGATTTCTACGCCTTGCGGATCCTTGGCGATGGTCTTGTTGCGGCGGGTGGCGGCCTTGTTGGTTTTTTCCCCGCTGGCGGTGATGAGCTTCATATCAATGCGCGCGGCCCAGTATTTACTGGGGGTGTATTCGAATAGTTTGTGGAACCGCATCGAATGGGTGACGAGCCATTGCTTGCCGCTGCTATGGTAGGTAAACATATCGAGCGGACGATTGCCGGAACCGAGTTCGAGTACGCTGGTTCCTTTCACTTGGGCGCCATCTTTGAGGCGGGTGAGCGGAAATTTTGCGATGGGCGTACAGGCGAATGAACCGACGAGGTAAGGATTGCCGGCTTCCTGCGTGAGGATGAAACTTTGGATGGGTGCTTTGGTTTCCCAACGACCGTGCGCCACATGATAAGTATCGGTGCTATAAATATCGGCGGTGCTTGCGTGAACCATGGGGGTTGGGATGGAGAAAATTTTACTGCGAAAGGCATCGTTACTTTGACCGGCGGCCAAAACGCGATTGCCCGCTAGGCCAATGGCGCTGATGCGCGAGATGCTGAGTTTATCGGCAAGCTTCACCCGCACCCAATTGAGCTTGGCAGTGTCCAACGCAGCGAGTTTGCCCGTGGCATCAATCGTTAGAATCGTGCTGATGCCGTCACGCCGCCGGACACTAATGTAAACGGTGCCCGTTTCCGGGTTGGATTTCAGATCATTGATCGTTACTTTGTCAGCGGTGGTGCCGAGGGCACCGGCCACTTTGGCGGCGAGATTAGCGATTGGTTTGACGGAGGCAAATGCACCGGTATGGCGAGTGTCGATGGCGACGAGTGAACCGCCACTTTCGGCAACAATCAACAGCCCGAATTGGCCGGCAAACAAATTGCCTGCGCCGTTGAGTTTGAGCCCGCCGTTTTGTGGGTTTTCTAAGAATGCAGCAGAAGCATTGGGCGGGCCAGCAGAACCTTCGGCAAATAGGTTGAAGGCGAGAGTAAGGGCAGTGAGGGAGGCAAGAATGCTTTTCATGGGCGAAATCGTACCAGCAGGAACGTGGCTGGCAATGCTGAAATCTGTTTTTTTGGTTTGAAATTGTGGTTGGAAAAAAACCAGGTATTTCGACTTCGAAAGCCCATTTTCAAATCTCAAATTCTGATTGTTGTTACCGTAAGGGGAGCTTCATTTAACATCACAAACACAAGGCTTTCCGGGTGTTGTTACCGGATTTTTGGTGTGGTTTAAAAAAATTGGATGGGCACTTTCACCTTGCGTGGTGGTGGTTGAGTGGTAGGTTGCCAAGTGTCTCACGGATGAGGCCGATTACCATGAAGCGCCAATATAAAGCACTCTTAATTTTGTTGCCCTTTCTTGTGGTGGGCGGTTTTCAACTGTGGCGTGCTACTCAACCTGCGCCGGCCTTGATTTTGGAGGAGACGGCGGCTCGGCCGATTGGCTCCTTGCCGGAACAAAAAATTGCCAAGCGGTTTCGCCACGTGAAGCTGCATCCCGATGCGCTTCAGGAGGTGCGTGAAGGGGGCAAAATAATCGAACTGGAATTATTTCCCGGCGAGACCGTTCGGATCCGCTTGGAGGCTTCCGAGTATACCAGCGGGAATAGCACGGAAGTAATGGGCGAAGTGGTTGGCGTGCCGCGCAGTTTAGCTGTCTTTGTCACTGTGGGCGATGCATTGGCGGGGACGGTGGAACTGCCCGATGGCCGGCAGTTTTTGGTTAACTATGCCGGCAAGAACGAGCATTCAGTGGTAGAGCTGGATCCGTTGGCGATGCAAACGCCGCATGCGTTGCAGGAACATTTTGCCGCCAAGCCGGTGGAGATCGCTCCCGATGCGGATGCGGCAATCATGCCCGCGTTGCAGTGGGGGGTGACTAATCGGGTGAACGGATTTTCTGCGTTCACACATGTGCTCACCCGCACCAACCCGTGGCCTACTCAAGTATTGCAGGGAGTGGTGAACTGGGGGCCGCCAATTATTAGCATCATGATTCTCTACACGCCCGAGGCCAAAAAGCAGAGCACCGGCCTGTTGGGAATTGAAACGCGCGCGCGGTTGAGTGTGGCGCAAGTGAATGCAGCATTTCGACGTAGCGGCATTACGGCTAAGCTAGTAATCGCGCACATCGGCCCAGTGAATTATCGCACCTCTGGCAATTTGGTGACTGATCTCAAGGCGCTTACTTATGGAACCACTTTGGATTTGTATAACGTGCATGTGATGCGGCAGCAATATCGGGCGGATCTTGTTTCGCTGTTTGTGGGTGCGAGTCCGGGCGAGTTGTTTCACGGAACCGGCTGGATGATCACCAGCTTCAACCCCGCGCCAAGTTACGGGATGACGGTGGTGGAAGGAGTGTACGCGCCCACCTCGGTTTTTGCACATGAAATCGGCCATAACCTCGGTTGCCAACATGCCACCAACGACATCGGCAGCTGGGTCAAGGGCGCCTTCACTAATTCCAACGGCATGCGATTTAACGTCACGGTTAACGGCCAGAATTATCCGATGCGGACCATCATGGCCTACGGTGCCGGTCCGCGTTTGGGGTACTATTCCAATCCCAACATCAATGTTTGGGGCTCGCCCACCGGCAACACTAATTCTGCCAACAACGCCTGGACCATTCAGCAAACTGCGCCGATGGTGGGCAATTACCTCACCCAAATAATTCAGGCCAAGAAGTTGACAAACAACGCCCGTTCGCAACAGGCCGTTCCCATTAATCGCGCAACCATCCGCTTCCCCGCTGGTGGATTCAACGGGAATTAGCCGTTATTTCCGCTTTCCAATGCACCACAAATGTTTGTGGGTGCGCAGAAAAAACTGGCCTTCCGATGCCGCCAGCGAGCTGTTCGTCAACGTGCCGTCCACAGAGTTGATGCCGATCAATTCAAACTTCGGCTTGGCGCGGAGGACGATCGTTTCGCCGGATTGATTGGGGATGAAAATTTTATCGCCTGCCAACAGCATTGAGCTCCACGATTCCTGCTTGGGCCCGCGGCCGCGTACACGCTCGGAGAATTTAACTTTGCCGGTTTTTAGTTCGAGGCACTCCATAATCCCATTGGTGTTGAGTACGTACACGTGGCCTTGATGCACCACACCGGAGCCGAGGCGATTGGGAGTGCGTTCGGTGCGCCAAAGAGTTTTTGGGGTCACATCGCCATTGCCTCCGGCACCCACGGCTACGGTCGTGCCAAAGTAACCGCCCATACCCACCACCACACCTTCGGCGGCGATGGGTGAGGAATAAATGCACGGGTTGAGTCCGGCACATTTCCACAGTAGCGCGCCTGTTTGCGGATGGATGCCGGTGAGAAATCCCGGAGGGTTCATGACCAATTCCTCGCGCGTGCCGGTTTTCAAAATGAGTGGCGTGCTGTAGCTGCAAATCCATTGGCGGTTCTTGTTGCCGCGAAATCCATCCGTGCGTCCGGCGATGTTTATGGCGGGGTCATTGAGTTTCCAAATCGTTTTGCCTGTGCGCTTGTCGAGCGCGAGCAGATGCGCCTTGGGATCGGGGCCGCGGTAGATGTAAACAAGATCACCGTGGATGACAGGCGAAGTGGCAGCGCCCCATTCGAAACTGATCTTACCAAGATCACGTTTCCAAATTTTCTTCCCGTTGAGGTCGTAGCAAAACACGCCGGCCGAGCCATATACAGCGATGACGCGTTCGCCGTCGGTGGCTGGTGATTCGCTGCAAAACGGATTAGTGCGGTGAGATTTTTCCGGCGCGGCATATTTCACCGTGCGTCGCCACAACAGCTTGCCATCGAGTCGATAAAAACAAAGCAGGGCGCGTTCCTGAGTTGTTTCTAGTGGCTGAGTGACAAAAATTTTTTCGCCCCAAACGATCGGCGTGCTGTTGCCGCGTCCGGGCAGTGGAATTTTCCAGGCAATATTTTCCGTGGCACTCCATTTTAACGGAAGATTGTTCTCGTGGCTGATGCCAAGGCCGGTTGCCCCGCGCCACATTGGCCAGTTTTCCGCGTGGAGGGTGAACGCGAGGAACGAAAATGCAGCCAAAAAAAATCGCATCCGCGAAGCATAAGTGTTCGTCCATCAGCCGCAAGCCAAAGGTGGGGGGGCACTTTCCGAGTCGGCCGCAGCACGCCTCACCTTGACGGCTGGCCTGCCATCGGTTCCAATCGCGCCGTGGCTGATCTCGCATCCATCGCCGACACGCTCGGCCTCTCAAAATATCAACGCCACATTTTTTTGTGCGCCGACCAAACCGAAGCCAAGTGCTGCCCCAAGGAAGATGGCTTGGCCTCGTGGAATTTTTTGAAGAGCCGCCTGAAGGAACTAAGCCTGGCCGATGCCGAGCCATTGGTGTTTCGCACTAAAGCAAATTGCCTTCGCGTCTGCCAGCGCGGCCCTATCGCCATCGTGTATCCCGAAGGCACATGGTATCATTCGTGCACGCCGGAAGTGCTGGAGCAAATTATTCAGGAACATCTAATCGGCGGCCGTGTGGTGGAGGATTTTGCTTTTTCGAACGCGGACGGGATACGTGCAAACAGTTAGCCGCGAACACAGCTTTGCACATAATCGATAATGGGCTGCTCATCATCGCCGGACGCAATCGTGATGCGCAAGAGTTCGGCGGGGTGGACGTTTTTCTCACGGAAAAACTGGCGGTCGCCGCCTCAGCCGTACATGAGGTCGGCGGGTAAATTTCCGGCGAGCTTGGCGCGGGCTTTGGTGATGAGGCGGGGGAGCCACGCGATGCCTTCCACTTCGGCTGACTTGGCAGGGAATTCATCGATGGCCATTCGGTGCTCGGCGGGTTTGCTGTTGAGGGTGTTTTGAAAGTGGTCGAGACGCACGGACTGGAGTTCCTCAACGTGTTCATAAATCACATCACCCCATCGCACGTAGTCATCGCAGAAATCAAACATTTCCAATGCACTACAGCCGATGGATTCGAGGAAGGTCACCTCATCTTTTTCAAACATCGTTTCCGGGCTTTGCCGTCCCGATTCGTAGCGTTTCACGCCGGTGAAAAACAGTTCGTGAAATTGTTGTTTCCAGTTTTCGTTCATTGTTAATTTCGCAAATCAATTTCGGCCATCAACTTGTCGGTGGCGGTATAAGCTTCGGCAACCCATTCGACGATCTTGGCGGGGTCGGGCGCGTACTCCAGCTCCAAGCTAACCGCGCCATCGAAATCCAAATCCTTGATTGCTTGCAAATAGGGCACGAAAGGCACCACGCCGCGGCCGGGTGGGAGGTCGCCGTGCACTTTGCCATCGCAATCGGAAATGTGCACGTGGCCCGCGCGGCCCTTAAGGGCGGCGAGGCTTTCGGGCGGGCTGTCGCTCAGAACCATGTGGCTGATGTCGATGTTCGCTTTCACGGCGGGCCGATCCACGTCGGTCAGAAAACGATCCATCTCGTCGATGGTGTTGATGAGTGAAAGGTCAAACGGCTCCAGCTCAATGACAATTTCCAGACCGCGATTCGCTGCGTAGTCGCCAAGCGTTTGGCAATGTTCCACGGCCCAGTTCCATTGATCGGTTGGCGGGATGACTTCCTTTTGCCAAATGTATTCGCCAATCACGAGCAGGTAATTCTTCGCGCTCAGCGTGACGGCCATATCGAGATAGCGTTTGCAGCGTTCGAGGTGAAATTTTTGCACGCTCGGGTTCAGGTCAATCAACCCCACACTCACGCCGACCACGCTGATGATCGGCAGCTGCAATTCGTCGCAGGTTTGTTTGACCATCGTGATGCGATCTTCTGCATTGTCATCAAGCGGATCCTGAAAAATATCCACGCAGTCGAAGCCTAGCTCTTTAGTTTTGTGCAGTCCGTCAACCAGCCCGACGCCGTGCTGTTCCCAAGCGGAGTTAATCATTCCGAGTTTCATAAATTATCCTTTTGTAATTTCATCAAGCGAAACTGCGCGGTGTTCTTCAGCACTCAAATATGCTGCATCCACCAGTGCCATCGTGTCTAAATTATCCCGCCCATTAATGGCAGGTGGATCGCCGGTTTCCAGTGCGATGAGCAGTTGCGCCATCGTGCCAATGAAGGCGTCAGGGAACCAGCTTTCTTGCCAGCTGGGCGTGTGAAAATCTTTGTCGCCTTTGGTGGCGTAACGGAGGGTCGAGGGCGTGGTGTGGGGATCGTGGCACCAGCCGATATCGCCGATGGCGAGGCCGTCGAGGCCTTCGATGCGCCATTGGATGCCGATGTCAGCGGGGGCGCCTTCGCGGGCGGGGCCGGTCCACGTGTCGTCAATGGCGATGACGCGAAGGCCATTATTGTATTCGAGGATGTAACTGGCGATGCCGTCGGTGTGTGGGAACTCGGTGCGCGGGTCGGTGCGCGTGCTGCAGTAGATGCGCTCGGGATTGCCGAACCAATATCGAAAGGTGTCGATATGGTGAATGGACATAATCCGCAGCGTGACCCAACCTTGTTCTTTAATCCACGGTTTCCAGTGTGGGATGCCACGCATATCGAGCGTGGCCAGGACGGGCTCGCCGATGGTGCCGTTGTCCAAAAGGGTTTTGGCGGCGCGCACGGATTGGTCGTACCGCATATTTTGGTTCACGGCCAAAACGATGCCGGCGGCTTCGCACGCTTCCACGGCGGCGACGGCTTCGGCATAGTTTGTGCCGAGCGGTTTTTGCGCGAGGATGCCTTTGGCGGTGCCGCGCGCGCAGGCGGCTTGGATGAGTTCGAGTTGTTTGTGCGGCGGCACGGCGAGGTCGAGCACTTCGATGGACTCATCGTCGAGCAGTTGATCGATGGAATCGTAAACGGTGGCGATGTTGTGTTGCACGGCGCAGATCGCGGCGTTTTCCTTCGTGCGACCGGCGATGGCAACGGGGTTGAAGCCGGCTTTGCGATAGGCTGCCAAATGGCAGTCGCTCATTATAAATCCGCTGCCAACGCAGCCGATGCGCCAGTCCTTACGCGCGGGGAGGGGGGAGTGGATGTCCAGATTCATGCGTCGGTTTTTTCGCCCGCGCCGGTGGTGGCGTCTGCTGATGGATTCCAAAAGTCCGCGTCTTGTTCGAAAAGTTTTGCGCCCATTTCTTTGATGGCCTGATCGGGCAGTTTTTCGACGGGCGAGTAAAACGGGTGATGCGATTCTTTGTAGGGATTGTTGTGCTTGGTGTTGTAGCAGCAAATGAGTGACCAACGGGGATGCTCGGAGGTGTTTTGGTCTGAGCGATGGAGGAGGTTGCTGTGGAAAAAAAGCGTGTCGCCGGGGGCGAGTTCGACGTGCACCAACTCCATTATCTTGGCGGCTTCAGCGGTGCGTTCGGGGTCGGCTCCGGTTTGGTCGCCGTAGCGGCCGTGCTCGAGGCGGCCGAGTTTGTGCGAGCTTTTCAAAACCTGAAGGCAACCGTTGGCGCGCGTGTTGGGATCGACTGCGATGAATGCCGAGCCCATATCGGGCCAAAGACAGCCGTTTTGATACCAATAGCCGTAGTCCTGATGCCAACTCCACGCGCCGCCGGTGCGCGGTTGTTTGATGCTCATTTTGCTGTGGTAATGATAAACCTCATCGCCGAGTAACGCTTCCATGGTGTTCACGATGCGCTCGCTACGGGCGATGGCGCCCCACAAATCTTCGCCCGCGGAATTCCAAAGCACCAGCTGCGCCTTGCCGCCTTCGCCGTCTTTGAGATCGTAGGCGTTTTCTTTAAACGATTGGTCGGCACGCGCGGCGGCGCGGAGGATGTCCGCCTCATCAGTATCGAAGAGGCCGCGTACAATGAGATAGCCGTCTTCGTGGAAGGAAGAAATGTTTTCTTCAGAAACGGTGGACATCAGGTGACGATGCCGAGCGCATACGCGGATGTCAACCGTCCGTGCCGCCGGCCCAGTCGGGGCGTTGCCGGAGGTGGTATAATCGCTCGCCGGCTTTGCGTTCCAGGAAAACGCCTTCGGCCTCGCGGTTGGCGTAGTCTTCAATGTTGATCGTGCGGTGATCGATGTAGCCGAGGTTGATTTGTTTGCAAACTTCCTCGGGAATGCCGGTGGCGAGCATGACGGTAACGCGCGGTTGTTCGTTGCCGTGACCGTCCACCGTGCCGATGCCCTTCACGTGGCCGGAGTGCGCGAGCAACCCCCACGGAAAATCTTTGAACTGCTCCCAGTGATATTCGAGATACGAGGAGCAGTGGTATCCGATTTGTTTCAAAATTTCACCGTGCGAAAAGCTGACCTCGGTGATGTGTGGCGCGTAGATGATGAGTTTGCCGCCGTCGGCGAGGATGGGCTCGAGCTTGTACATGCATTTGCCGCCAACCCAAAGATCGTCGTACATTGGCGGCGCACAGGAAACGATGGTGTGAAAGGGGCGATCTTTGTAAGTGATGTGTTCAGTGGCGGAAAGATCGCTGGCGGCGTCCCACGCGCTTTCGGGTGTGCCAAAGAAAAGTCCGGCGAGCGATTTGTCCGGTCGCACGACCATGCAGAAACAGGTTTTTTCGATGTCCACCATTGCACCGGCGTGATCGACAATTTTACGGACGGGCGTCCATTTGCTGCCGATGATCATCGGATTGGTGACCACTGCGCCGAGCCAATGGAAAAAATTCAGCACCTCCGGCCCGCTGATGCCGGGGAACAGATATTTGTTGCCGCCGGAAAAGCCGACCACCTCGTGCGGAAACACCGGCCCAAGAATCATCACTTGATCGTACTCGTAAATCTTGCGGTTGATTTCCACCGGCACGTCCATTTCAAAACGCCCGCCCGAAAGCTCGCTAATGGTACTGGCGGGAATGGTGCCGAGATTGCGCATTGCATCGGGGTTGTCCCACTCGTGATTGTGAAACGCGACGTCCGCGTATGGTCCGCGGCGCTCGTCGAGCGTAATTTCCAGCCGCTCGCAAATCGCCTCCTCGCTCATCGCGTGATGCGTACCCAGCGCGATCATCACATCGAGCTTCGCTGCGCTTCCGCCAATTTGCGCGTGGATCGCTTTGAACAATTGGCCGACGGGAGCCGTGCGCGTGGCATCAGGGACGATGAGTAAAACTTTTTTGCCGACGTACTCCGCCGCGGGTAACGATTGCGTGACGAGTTTGTTGACTTGTGATTCGGTTAACGAAATTTCAGTTTCGGCAATTTTGGAATTGAGGTTCATTTTGTGATGGACGAGCTTCGCGTGTCTCTGCCGGGATTAAATTGTTTGCGATAGAAACCCGCCGTCCACCACGATGTCCGAGCCGGTCACAAAGCTGGCGGCCTTTTCGCTGGCGAGGTACACGGCGGCTCCGCCCAGCTCGCTTACATCGCCGAAGCGGCCCATCGCGGTGTGGCCGAAAATGGCTTGGCCCCGTTCGGTGGGGGTGCCGTCTTCTTTTAAGAGCAATTTTTTGTTTTGTTCCGCTGGGAAAAATCCGGGCGTGATGCTGTTCACGCGCACGCCTTGGGGGGCCCATTCGCGGGCGAGGAATCGCGTGGCGCTGAGCACGGCGGCTTTGGAGGCGGAATAGGCGATCACTTTGGAAAGCGGCAAATGCGAGGTGACGCTGGCAATGTTGATGATGCTGCCTTTGCCGCGCCCGCACATCGCGGGGCCGAATTCCTGGCACGGGAGGAGAAAGCCGCCCACGAGGTTGAGGTCAAACACCTTCGCCCAAGCCGGTTGGGGGATTTTTTCAAAGGGCATCTCGGGCGTGACGGTGGCATCGGGATGGTTGCCGCCGGCGGCGTTTAGCAAAATCGTGGGCGCGCCGAGGGCTTTGGTTACGGCTTCGTGACAGCTTTTGAGGCTGGCGGGATCCATCGCGTCGCAGGCGAAAAACTGTGCGGTGCCGCCGGCATCGGTAATTTCTTTTACCCGTGCGTCACCGCGTTCGGCGCTGCGACCGGCCACGGCAATTTTGGCGCCGGCCTCGGCCATGGCTTGGGCGCAGGCACCGCCGAGGGCTCCGGTGGCACCGATGACTACGGCAACTTCATTGTTCAAATCGAATAGACTCATAAACGCCGAGTATGCGTGAAGGGTTTTGCGCCGAAAAGAAAATAACGGTTGGCGCGGCGGGGCGCGCCCGTTAGGTTCGCGCCGATGAGCGATTTACCGCAACCGCAAGTGGTCATTACCCACGAGAGCGATTTGGATGGATTTGTGTCCGGCCACCTTCTGCAACGTTTGGCGAACCATTTGTTCGACCAACAAACGCTTTTGCAGGCGTGGAATTACACCAACTTCGAACGGCGCCCGCTGCGCGAACACTGCGCGTGGGTGTGCGATCTCAATTTTTCCAAACGCATGGACCGCGATAATTGGTTGATCGTGGACCATCACCAAACCGATGTGGATCCGCAACGCGCGCGGCTGATTCTCGATCACTCCAAGTCCGCCAGTTTGCTGTGTTACGAACTTTGCAAAGAGCACGGGCTTGGCAATGAGAAGCTCGATCGGCTCGTGCATTTTACCAACGTGGGCGATTTGTATCTCACGGATGACCCGCACTTCACGGAGTCCATCGATTACGGCAGCCTCATCAAGCAGTATATGTTTTGGAATATCGCCAAGCTCATCGAGGGCGATTTGGAATCGTTGGTGGATCATCCGCTCATCGAAGTCATTGCCACGCGGCGGCGGGTTGAAAATCCGATCGGCTACGAATACGCCAAGGCGCATAT
Source organism: Limisphaerales bacterium (assembly GCA_014382585.1). Classification (NCBI taxonomy): domain Bacteria; kingdom Pseudomonadati; phylum Verrucomicrobiota; class Verrucomicrobiia; order Limisphaerales; species Limisphaerales bacterium. The sequence goes on from JACNJL010000036.1 coordinate 104,243, forward strand.
CACGCCGTTGTCGGACACGGTGGCCATGATCGAATCGCCCATCGGCGATACCAACGCGGTGGTGCATCAAATGCTGACCGAAGAAGTCATCTCGCAGCCGGTCATCCTCACGGCGGTGACGCGCAACCGTTCGGTGAGCGTGAGCTTGCGCAGTCGCAATGGTGAAGCATTGCCGGTGGCTAAACTGCTTCAAGGCGGCGGCCATCCCAATGCGTGTGGCGCCACGCTGCCGCAGACGGTGCAGCGCATTCCGGACGCGGTGGATTATTTGAAGAAAACCCTGGACCCGAAGCCGGGTGGAGATGGGCTTGGGAGTTTGGGGGATGCATTGGAGGGATTGAAAGTGTAACGATTGGGACGGCGCAAGGTGTCTCTACCGGGCTTCGAGCCATTCTTTCAATTTCAGCAACGCATTGGCGCGGTGGCTGTTTTGGCTTTTTGTTGGCTCGCCGAGTTCGGCGAAGGTTTGGTTGTGGCCTTCGGGTTGAAAGAGGGGGTCGTAGCCGAATCCGTGACTGCCGCGCGGCTCCTCGATGATTTGGCCTTCGCATACGCCGTGGAAAATTTCCGGTTTGCCGTATTGTCCCGCGCGGGCGAGCGCGATCACGCAGCGGAAGCGAGCGGCGCGGTGGTGTTTTTTTTGGCCGGAAAGTTCGTGTAACAGTTTGGCGTTGTTTTTTTGGTCGGGGGTATTTCCCGCGTGCGAATCGGTGGCGGCGTAGCGGGCGCTTCGCACACCGGGCGCGCCGTCGAGCGCATCCACTTCGAGGCCGGAATCATCGGCGAGCACCCAGCCTTCATTCCAGTCCTCATTTTGCTTGAGCCAGTTGACGAGAGAAAGCGCCTTGAGCGCGGCATTGCCAGCGAGGGTGCGGGCGGTTTCTTCCACCTCGGGGGCATCGGGGAAATCGGCCAACGTGCGGCAGGCGAACTCCGGCCCGAGGAGGGCCTGGATTTCTTCCGCCTTGTGCGCGTTGCCGGTGGCGATGACCACGGAAGTGGCCACTACGATTTGCCAATACCGCTGAGCAGATCTTTGATGCCGCCGAGTGAACCGATGACGCCGGTAGCCTCGTAAGGCACGTAGACGACTTTGTTGTCTTTGCCGGAGGTCATGGTTTGTAGCGACTCCAAGTAGCGAACCGCGATGAGGTATTGTGCGGGGTCGCTTTTGGTTCCGCCGAGGCTTTCGGTGAGCAGCGTGATGGCGGTCTTTTCCGCTTCGGCTACTTTGATACGGGCGTTGGCTTCACCTTCGGCTCTTAAGATCTCGGATTGTTTCTGGCCCTCGGCGCGTTTGATTTGTGATTCACGGACACCCTCGGCTTCGAGAATAGCGGATCGTTTTTCGCCTTCGGCCTCAAGAATGGTGGCGCGGCGATCGCGCTCGGCACGCATTTGTTTTTCCATCGCCTGTTGAATGTCGGGCGGCGGGGTGATGTCCTTGAGTTCCACGCGGTTGACTTTCACGCCCCATTTGTCGGTGGCCTCGTCCATCACGCGGCTGAGCTCGGAGTTGATGACTGCGCGCGAGGTGAGGCATTCGTCGAGGTCCATTTTGCCGGCCACATTTCGCAGATTGGTTTTGCAAAGTTTTTCAATCGCATCGGGGAGGTTGGCGATTTCGTATACCGCCGCGTGTACGTCGGTGATTTGGAAATACAACATCGCGTCAATCTCGATGTTCACGTTGTCCTTGGTGATCACGTTTTGCTTGGCAAAATCAAACACCTGTTCGCGCATATCAATGGTGGTGCGCTCGGAGGTGATCACGTATTCGATGCCGCTGATGTCCGTCCTTTTGCTGCGCCAAAAAATCGGGCGCGGGCGGTCCATCACCGGAACGATGACATTCAATCCGCTGTTGAGGATGCGGTCAAATTTACCAAAACGCTCGATGACAATCTGCTCGGCTTGTTTCACCACTTTGATGCAGGAGAGAATCGATGAGACAACCACCAGCGCGACGACGATCATAATGCCGTCCAAAATATCGAACGCGAGGATGGGGGTGGGGAGATATTCCATAATGATAACTTTCAGGAGTTCAATAGGTTAAGGGTTTTCGCTCACACTCACAATCGCCTTGGTGCCCTCAATGCGGATCACCGTGGCTTGAGATTCTTCTTCGATGATAATGCCGACATCCGAAACAGCCGCCCAATTTTCACCACCGATTTGGATGCGGCCCGTTCCGGCTTGGGCATCCACCTTCTCAGTAATTCGGCCTTGCTTGCCGATATAAATATCAATGCCGGTTTCCCCGCCGTCTACTTTGTTCTCCCGCATTCGCATCAACACCGGCCGCAGCGCGAGCAGCAACACCACCGAAGTGACGCTGAACCCCAGAAATTGGATGGCCACTTCGCCCCCTGCTTTGGAAATCAGCGAAGCCACGAGGCAACCCAAGCCAAGGGGCCCTGCAAAGAATGAGGCGGTAAAAATTTCGCCAACAATCAAAACCGCACATAAGATAAGCCAAACATACCATTCCATAACAACGACAACTCAGGTCGCGGCAATGATTCCGGAAAACAGGTGGAAATGTCAACGCCAAGAACCCCCAAAAAATCACTTGACGATTGGGGGAGTTAAGCTAAGTTGACTTAGTCAAATGAATAAGTCAACTGAGTCAATTAAAACCATCACCACGCACGAGGCGAAAACGCACTTGTCCCGATTTCTGGCGGAAGTGGGGCAGGGGGGCGAAGTGGTCATTACCCGTGGCCGCGAGCCGGTGGCACGACTGGTGGCGGTGCGACGACGCGGTAAAGCGGTGGGCCGGCCCAAGGTGGGCGTGGTGACCTCGGAACCGGTGAAGGTGGCGGCGGACGCGTTTGCGCCCTTGGAAGGCGCGGACTTAGCAGCTTGGGGACTTGAATGAAACTCCTGCTCGATACCTGCACGCTCATTTGGCTGGCGACTGAGCCCAAGCGGTTGAGCCGCAAGGCGCGCGCAGCGATTGATGACGCTGCCAATGAATTATGGCTGGCGGATGTGAGTGTGCTGGAATTGGGCCTCAAATATAGCGCGGGCAAAATTGAACTGCCCCAGCCACCGCGCGAATGGGTGGAGGCGCAGTCCACCGTGTGGCGGTTGCGCGCCGCGCCCTTGGATCGGGCGGTGATGTATCGCGCCACCGAGCTGCCGATTCATCATTCGGATCCTTTCGATCGGTTGCTCGTCGCCACGGCATTGGAGAACGGGCTGACAATTTTGACATCGGACGAAGCCATTGCCCGTTATCCGGTTTCAGTATTATGGCGTTAGTTTGCATTGCCCCGCGCCGTTCTTTTCCGCATTATCCGCCGCCGATGTCACAAATGCGGCGACAATATCCGTTTCACTTAATCGAGCCCCGCTGGCAACAGCACTGGGAGGCGCAGGAAACATTCCGTGCCTTTAACCCCGGTGAACCGCCTGCGGCGGAGCATCCCTTTGCCGTGCGCCATGGCGATGCGGCGCCGGAGTCGCTGGAGAAATATTACATCCTCGATATGTTTCCGTACCCCTCCGGCGCGGGGCTGCACGTCGGCCATCCGGAAGGTTACACCGCCACGGACATCACCGCGCGCTATCTCCGAATGCAAGGCCGCCACGTTTTGCATCCGATGGGCTGGGACGCCTTCGGCTTGCCGGCGGAGCAGTACGCGATCAAGACCGGTCAGCATCCACGGAAAACCACGGAGGAAAACGTCGCCAACTTTAAGCGGCAAATCAAAGGGCTCGGTTTTAGCTACGACTGGAGCCGCGAGGTGAACACCACTGACCCCAATTATTTCCGCTGGAGCCAATGGATTTTTCTGCAGCTTTACAATTCGTGGGTGAACCCCGCCACCGGCAAAGCGGAGTCCATCGACACGCTAAAGATTCCCGCCGACATCACCACGGACGAAGCGCGCCGCGAATATCGCGACGACCACCGCCTCGCGTTTGTTTCTCACGCGCCGGTGAACTGGTGCCCCGAGCTGGGCACGGTGTTGGCTAACGAAGAAGTCATCGATGGCAAAAGCGAAGTGGGCGGGCATCCCGTGGTGCGTCGCCCAATGCGCCAATGGATGCTGCGCATCACCGCCATCGCGCAGCGGTTGCTCGATGATTTGGAGACGATCGATTGGAGCGATTCCTTGAAGGAAATGCAGCGCAACTGGATCGGCCGCAGCGAAGGTGCGGAAGTTGATTTTCGTATTCAGGAATCAGAAGACAAAATTCGGGTCTTCACCACACGACCCGATACGTTGTGGGGCGCAACGTATATGGTGCTTTCGCCGGAGCACGAGTGGGTGGATGAATTGACCACCGACGCCCAACGCGCGGCGGTGGAGGAATACCGCGCAGCGGCTTCGCGCAAAAGTGACTTGGAGCGCACGGAATTGGCCAAGGAAAAAACCGGCGTGTTCACCGGCGCATTTGCGATCAATCCGGTCAATGACGAGCCGGTGCCCATTTGGATTGCCGATTACGTTTTGGCCAGCTACGGCACCGGCGCGATTATGGCCGTGCCCGCGCACGACGCGCGTGATTTGGAGTTTGCACAAAAATTTGAACTCCCCGTGCGCGTGGTCGTGCAAGCGCCCGAAGGCGAGTCCCTTGAACCGCTGGGATTTGTAGGCGACGGCACCAGCGTGGAGAGCGGCTTCCTTAACGGCCTTCCCACGTCCGAGGCGAAGGCAAAAATAATCGAGTGGCTCGAAGAAAAAAGGCACGGCAAACGCACCATTAATTTCAAACTGCGCGATTGGCTTTTTAGTCGCCAACGGTATTGGGGCGAGCCATTCCCAATTGTCTGGCGCGATGGCCATCACGAAGCCGTTGCCGAAAGCGACCTCCCCGTGCTACCGCCGGAGCTCGACGATTACAAACCCACCACCGAAGGCGATCCGCCACTGGCGCGCGCCGCCGATTGGGTAAGCCTCCCCGACGGCGCCACGCGCGAGACCAACACAATGCCCCAATGGGCGGGCAGTTGTTGGTACTACTTGCGCTTTCTTGATTCGCAAAATACCGAGTGCCACGTCGGCGAGGCGGCGGAAAAATACTGGATGAACGTCGACCTTTATGTGGGCGGCACGGAGCACGCGGTGTTGCATTTGTTGTACGCGCGGTTTTGGCATAAGGTGTTGTTTGATCTGGGGCACGTGTCCACGGCGGAGCCATTTCAACGTTTGGTGAATCAGGGAATTATTCTTGGCGAGGACGGCCAGAAAATGTCCAAGAGCCGCGGCAATGTGGTGAACCCCGATGGGGTGATCGATGAGTACGGCGCGGATGCATTTCGATTGTACGAAATGTTTATGGGCCCGCTGGAGATGATGAAGCCGTGGAACACGAAAGGCGTGGAGGGTGTGTATCGTTTTCTCGGGCGCGTGTGGCGGCTGTTCATCGACGAAGGCAGCTACAAAGATTACGAGCAAGCGGTGACTGCCGCGCCGGATCAAGCGGAGGCGTTGCTGGCGGATTTGAAACTGCATCCGGCGCTCAATGATGCCGAGCCCACGCCGGATCAACTCAAGGCGCTGCACGCGTGCATCAAAAAGGTGACCGATGATCTCGACGGGATGCGCTACAATACAGGCATCTCGGCGTTGATGGTTTTTGTGAACGAAGCCTCCAAATGGGAAAGCCGCCCGCGGGAAGTGCTCGGCATCTTTTTGCGTTTGCTCAATCCTTTTGCGCCGCATGTGGCGGAGGAATTGGCGGGGCGCTTGGGCGAAGTCAGCGGCAACACACTGGCGTATCAGCCGTGGCCGAGCTTCGATGAGGCGTTTTTGGTGGAGGATTCCATTGAGTTTCCAGTGCAAGTGAACGGCAAATTGCGCGGGCACATTGACATCACACCGGAAACCTCGCGCGAGGAAATCGAAAAACTCGCGTTGGCGTGCGAGAAGGTGCAGCAATTTATTTCTGAAAAAGAAGTTAAGAAAGTCATTGTGGTGCCGAATAAACTAGTGAATATTGCGGTGAAATAGCCGGTCTGCAAAGTAGCCAATGAAATTCCTGACGCCACAGGAACAGAAAGCGCTGATCATTGTATTGGGGCTTTTATTAGTGGGAATGGCGGTGCAAGCTTGGCGCACGGCGCATTCGCCGGAGAAGGCAACTCCGGAGGCCGTTGGCGGAAAATGATACACAAACAAAGTTACGACGAAGTGCTCGACACGATCCTCGCGGCTGATTCGCGGTTCCATCGTGACGCGTATCATTTTGTGCGCGAAGGGCTTGATTACACGCAGCAATCCATCTCCAAACAGGAGGAAGGCACCGTGCGCCACATCAGCGGCCAGGAATTGCTCGGCGGGATGCGCGCCCACGCATTGGAGCAATACGGGCCAATGGCGTTGATGGTGCTCAACGAATGGGGTCTCACGCGCGGCGAAGATTTTGGCGAGATTGTGTTTAATATGGTCGAACACGAGCTGCTGGCCAAAACCGAGGAAGACACGCTCACGGATTTCGCTGGGGGCTATAGTTTCGACGAAGCCTTTCGCCAACCCTTCCTGCCACCCGCCGCGCCCGAGCCGGAACTGCCCGTGGTGAACCGCACGATCACCCCCGCCAACCCTTCCGAGCGCTCCACCCATCCCACCGAGCCGGAGGCTTCGGACAAGCAATAAGCTCGCCCGCCGGTTTCCGCCGCGATAAGCTCCGCGTTTATGCCTGACGGTTCACCTAACCCCGCCGGCCAATTTAACGCCAACGGCGACACGCGCCTTGCCACTCTCGATAATGGCCTCACCGTCATCGTGCGCGAAGACCACAGCGCCCCTGTCGCTTCCGTGCAGGCGTGGGCCAAGACCGGCAGCATCCACGAAGGCGCGTGGCTCGGCGCGGGCCTTTCGCACATTCTCGAGCATATGCTATTCAAGGGCACCGAAACCCGCGGCGTGGGGCGCATCGATCAGGAAGTGCAGGAAGCCGGCGGTTATATGAACGCTTACACGTCGTTCGATCGCACGGTGTACTATATCGACGTGCCCAACACCGGCGCGCACACGGCCATCGATATTTTGTGCGACATCATGCAGCACGCCACGTTGCCCGAAGCCGAGCTGGCCAAGGAGCTGGATGTCATCCGCCGCGAAATCGATATGGGCCAGGACGACCCCGGCCGCCGCGCGGGGCGGCGGCTCTTCGAGAGCGCATACACCACCAGCCCTTATCGCCATACGGTGATTGGCTATCCCGATATTTTCAATGAACTGCGCCGCGACGACATCGTGGGCTACTACCGCGCGCGTTACCTGCCGGGCAATATTTTTTACGTCATCGTGGGCGACGTGAACGCCGTGGAAGTCATCGAGCAAGTAGCCGCCGCATTCGCAAACAACAAAAACAAACCCTCGCCGCCCGTGCTGCTGCCCAATGAACCGCGCCAAACCGCCCCGCGCCAAGTCATCGAGGAAGCCCCCGTTCAGCTCGGTCATTTGCATTACTCGTGGCACGTGCCCAATGTGCGCCATCCGGATATGCCCGCGCTGGACGTGCTCGCCACGCTGCTGGGCAACGGTCGCAGCAGTCGGCTCTACCAAAATGTGCGCGAGAAAAAGGGCCTCGTGAACAGCGCCGATGCGTGGACCTACACGCCCACCCAGAGCGGTCTTTTCGGAATGAGTGCCGTGGTGAATGCGGATAAATTTGAAGGTGCGCGCACGGCGTTGCTCGAAGAACTCGATCAACTCAAATCCGCCCAGGTGGAGCCTGCGGAACTCAACAAAGTGATGAAGCAATTCATCTCCGCCACACTGGCTACGCGCAAGACAATGGAAGGCCAAGCGCAAAACCTCGGCGACTGCTGGATCTCCGTCAACGACCTCGACTTTACTGATCGCTATCTCGAAAGCGTCCAACGCGTGAAACCGCGCGACGTCTGCCGCGTGGCCACCGAATATTTACAGGAAGACAATCGCACGCTCTACGCGCTGCTGCCCACCGGCGCCACTCCCGTGGTGGCGCGTGCGGCGGTCAAACACGTGCAGCATCCCATCCAAAAATTTGAGCTCCCCAATGGCCTGCGCTTGTTGGTGAAGGAAGATCATCGCCTGCCCTTTGTGCAAATGCGCGCGCTCTTCCAAGGCGGCGTGCTCGCCGAGAAAATTGGCAACAGCGGCATCACCCAACTTATGGCCAAGCTGCTCGTTAAAGGCACCGCCAACCGCACGGGCCAGCAAATCGCTGAGCAAATCGAATCCGTCGGCGGAGGCATCGATGCCTACGGCGGCAATAATTCATTCGGAGCATCCCTCGAAGTGCTCAGTGGCGATACGCTGCTCGGGCTGGAGCTAATGGCCGATGTGCTGCTGCATCCCTCCTTTCCCGAATCCGCGATGGAACGCCAACGTGTCGTGCAGCACGCCGCCCTCAAAGCGCAGTTGGACAAGCTCCTCCAAGGCACTTTCCGCCTGATGCGCGAAACATTATTTGGCGGACAAGGCTACGGTCTGGACATCCTCGGCACCGAGGCAACGCTCGATAAATTGGACGCCAGCGATCTCGCAGCGTTCCATCAAAAACTCACCGTGCCCAACAACGCCGTGCTCGCCATTTTCGGCGACATCAAAACCAACGACATCCGCGCTGAAGTGGAAAAAGCATTTGGCCTGTGGCCCGCCGGCAATGGATTCCGCGCCCCGAAGCACATTCCCCCCGGCGAAGGAATGCGTCGCGTGGAACAAGTGCGCGATAAAGAACAAGCCGTCGCCGTGCTCGGCTATCGCGGTTGTTCATTTTTCGATGACGATCGCTATGCGCTTGAACTCATCGGCGAAGCCTGCAGCGATCTGGGCAGTCGACTGTTCCTGCGCATCCGCGAAGAATTTGGCCTCGCTTATTATGTCGGCGCGCAGAGTCATCCCGGATTCACCGAAGGCCATTTTTCATTTTACGCCGGCACCTCGCCCGAGCAGCTTGAGCAAGTGGAAAAGGAACTGCTTGCCGAAGCCGCCAAGCTCCGCCAAGACGGCCTTACCGACGACGAACTGCGCCGCGCCAAAGCTAAGATCATCGGTCAAAAGAAAATCGCCCGCCAGGACCTCGGCGGCCTCGCCACCATCAGCGGCCTCGATGAACTCTATGGCCTCGGCTATGAGTCCAGCGACAAAGACGACGAAAAATACGAGTCCATCACCAAAGCCCAAATTGAAGCTGCCGCTCAAAAATACCTCCGCCCCGGCCAATGCGTGATGGCCGTGACGCATCCGTGATTGGGTGGGAGTGGGGAGTCGTGAAAGGTAATTGGTTTTTCATCAACCCTCATCCATCAACTATCAACCAACAAAAAGTTGCTTCCCACCCGCGCTCGTGCATCATTCCGCGTATGCGAACCACATTGAAAACCACCGGCACATTTTGTGCCCTCACCCTCACCGCAATTTTTATGACCGCCTGTAGTTCAATTCCCAAGGCGTCCTTTGGCACTACGAAAGGGGGCGAGGCGACGGAGATTTACACACTCCAAAATCAAAACGGCCTCATCGCCAAAGTCACCACATACGGCGCCACGCTGGTGGAAATGCACGTGCCCGATAAAAGCGGCAATCTTGCCGATGTCATCAACGGATTTGACGACGTGAGCGGTTATGAAGGCGAAGGCAATCAATACTTTGGCTGCACTACCGGCCGGGTGTGCAACCGCATTGCGAACGGCAAGTTCACACTCAACGGCACCGAGTACACGCTCGCCATCAATAACGATCCCAACCACCTCCACGGCGGCAACGACAAAGCCCTCAGCAAACAAGTGTGGAAAGCCACGCCCGTGTGCGGCAAACAAGCCGTCACGTTTTCAATCACCAGCCCCGATGGCGAGGAAGGCTATCCCGGTAACCTCACCATCAATGTGACTTACACGCTTACCGACGCCGATGAGTTGCGCATCGATTACCACGCCACCACCACCAAAGCCACGCCGGTGAATCTCACCAACCACGCTTATTGGAACCTCGCCGGCGCGGGCAGCGGCCCCGTGCTCAGCCACGAGCTGACGCTCAACGCGGATAACTTTACCCCCACCGATGACACACTCATCCCCACCGGCGCGATTACCGCAGTGGCGGGCACGTTTCTTGATTTCCGAACGGCCCACGTTATCGGCGCACGCATCCCCGCCGATGACACCCCGTGGAAAGGCTACGACCACAACTTTGTCATCAATGGCAAGGCTGGCGAACAACGCCTCGCAGCCAAATTGAAAGACCCCGCGAGCGGGCGCGTGTTGGAAATTTTCACGGACCAACCGTCCATCCAGTTTTACAGCGGCAACTTTTTGAACGGCCAGACCGGCAAGGCCGGAAAAACTTATCCCCATCGCGGTGCGGTATGCCTCGAAACTCAGCATCATCCCGATGCGGTCAATCACGATCAATTCCCAAACACCATTCTCGAGCCCGGCGACAATTATCACACCACTACCGTCCATCAATTCCGTGCGGAATAGAGTTCTTGTGAATCTGCTTGCCGCCCCAATCCGGCAGCGTCATTATCAGCGCGTCAGGGCCCATGGAATGTGGGCTTGCGAACTCCGCCAGGGCCGGAAGGCAGCAACGGTAGCTTGCCCCGCATCTGCCGTGGTCACCCTGACCTTTTTGAATTTACGATTATCGATTGACGATTGACGAGTGTTCAATCCGCAATCGTCAATCCCCCAACCGTCAATCGAAGTGTCGTATCAAGTTATAGCGCGAAAGTATCGGCCGCAGCGGTTTTCCGAAGTGGTGGGGCAGGAGCACGTCACGCAAACGCTCGGCAACGCCATTGCTTCCGGGCGCATCGCCCACGCGTATCTTTTCAGCGGCCCGCGCGGCACGGGCAAGACGACCATCGCCCGCATCTTCGCCAAATGCCTCAATGCGACCGATGGCCCCACAGTGGATTTTAAAGACAACGATGAGCGTTGCATGGAGATTACCGAAGGCCGCGCGCTGGATGTTTTGGAAATTGATGGCGCGAGCAACAACGGCGTGGAACAAGTGCGCGAGCTGCGCGACACCGCGCCGTACGCGCCGGCGAGCTGCCGCTTCAAAGTGTATATCATTGACGAGGTGCACATGCTTTCCACGGCGGCATTCAATGCGTTGCTGAAAACGCTGGAGGAACCGCCCGCGCACGTGAAGTTTATCTTCGCCACCACCGAGCCGGAGAAAGTGTTGCCCACCATTTTGTCGCGTTGCCAGCGTTTTGATTTGCGCCGCATTTCGGTTGCCAAAATTGTGGAGCACCTCGCCCACATTGCGGAACAGGAAAAAGTGACGATTGAGCCGGCCGCGTTAGAGGCCATCGCTCGAGGTGCGGATGGTGGCATGCGCGATGCCGAAAGTACGCTGGATCAGTTGATCAGTTTTTGTGGTGAAACAATTGCCGAATCCGATGTGCTCTCGATGTTTGGCCTCACTTCACAGACGCAAATCATTTCGCTGGCGGAAGCCATTTTGAAAGGCGAAGCCGAGCCGGCTTTACGTGAACTGAGCGAACTCACCAGCGGCGGTAAGGAGCTGCGCCGGTTGGTGGGCGATTTGCTCAATCATTTTCGCAATTTAATGGTGTTTCAAGTTTCCAAGGGCGACGTGGCGTTGCTGGAAATTTCCGAGGCCGAGCAAAGCGCGCTGGCCGCGCAAGCCAAGCTGGCTGATGCCACGGCGGCCTCGCGCATTCTCGAGGTGTTTGCCGAGTGTGAATTCCAATTGCGCAGCGCCACCTCCCGCAAAATTCTCGTGGAGGTGAGCATTATGAAAGCCATCGATGCCGCCAGCGCGATGAGCCTAAACGACGTGCTCGATCACCTCCAACAACTCCGCGCCGAAGGCGGAACAGCACTAGCGCCAGTGCCTTCCGCCAAATCCCCTGCGCCCAAACAAGCCGCCAAGCCGAAACTTGAAAAGCCCGCTGTGGCAAAACAAGAAGCCGCCCCAATGCCAACGGCAGAAGCTACGGTGGAAGCGCCCGCCATCGAATCTGCGCCCGTTCCCACAGGTAGCTCCGCGCTTTGGGCGGAATTGCTGGGTTGCCTCGGGCCATTTGTTAAAGGTAATTTTGCCGAGGCGCATTTGGATTCTGTGGAAAGCGGCGTGCTCTCCATCGGCTTCCCGCCGGGCCAGGAAAACGCGATGGAACTGGCGAACAATCCCAAGACCCTTAAAGCGCTCAAAGCCAAAATGGCCGAGTTGGGACAGGATGTGCGCGAAGTGCGATTGGTCGCCGCCTCTACCCCCGCCGACTGGGTCGCGCCGGTGCCTGCGCCAGTGGTGCAGGAGGAAATGCGTGAGGAAGCTACCCCTCAACCCTCCCAAACGCCCGCTGCCGAATCTTCACCAACCAATCCGCCCAAGCCAAAAATGGCTGAAAGACCGGTAGATTTGAATGAATTTAAAAATGATCCGCTCATCAAAAAAGCACTCGAAGTGTTCAAGGGTCAGATTGTGGATGTGCGGACATAACTGGAGAAAAATTTATGGCAAGTATCAATAAACTGATGAAGCAGGCCATGAAGGCCCAGCAACAGGCGCAGGAAATGCAGGCTTCGATGGCCGATCGCACGGTGGAAGCCACCAGCGGCGGAGGCGCGGTAAAGGTGGTGGCGTGCTGCGATGGCAGCGTGAAATCTATCAAGGTGGATCCCGAAACGCTCGATCCCGATGATGTGGAGATGCTCGAGGATATGCTGCTCACCACCGTCAACAAAGCCATCGCCGAAGGTCAGGCCATCCAGCAACAGGAGATGGCGAAGATCACGTCTGGTTTTAATATGCCGGGCTTGGGTTAGGCGGTGCCGATGATGAGTTCGATGACTGCACTGCCCGAACCCGTGGCGGCATTGGTCGGCGCGCTCGGTCAACTCCCCGGCATTGGCCCACGCTCGGCCGAGCGCTTGGCGCTGCATCTTGTTCAAAGCGAATCCGGTCAAGTCCAGCAACTGGCCGAGGCGCTGCTTACCGCGCGCGATCGCATTCAGCTTTGCGAAACCTGCGGCGCGCTTACTGAGCATCAGCCGTGCGCGCTGTGCACTGATGACCGCCGCGATGCGGCCACGTTATGCGTGGTGGAAACAGCGGTGGACGTCATCAACGTCGAAAAATCCGGCGCGTTCAAAGGACGCTATCACGTGCTTGGCGGTAAAATTTCCCCGCTCAACGGCGTGGATCCCGAGGATCTTCGTATCGCCGAATTGGAAGGCCGGTTGAACGGCGTCAACGAAATCATCCTCGCGCTCGGTACCGATGTGGAAGGCGACGCCACCAGCAATTACCTCGCGCAGCGGTTTACGGGAAAGGGAAATCAAGGCGTCACCGTCACCCGCCTCGCCCATGGGCTGCCCGCGGGAAGTGGGCTGGAATACGCCGATGACCTCACCCTCACCCGCGCCCTCGAAGGTCGGCGCGAACTGCAGTAAGCGTGATGATCAAAGTCGCCGCATTCGATATCGGCAAAGTGCTGCTCGATTTTGATTACGGAATCTTCGTGCGCCGAATGGCCCCGCGCACGAAGATGGACGAGTCCGCGCTGGACGCCTTCCTTAACCAATCGCCATTGCTCGCCCAATACGAAAGCGGTCAACTCACTTCGCCAGAATTTTTCGCCATCGTCCAAAAAGAAACCGGCTTCGACGGGACCGAATCGGAATTCGCCGCTTACTTCGAAGACATCTTTACCCCCATCGAAGAAATCATTGCGCTGCACACCAAGCTCACCGCGAGCGGTTTACCCACGTACACCCTTTCCAACACCAACGAAATGGCTGTGCGCCACATCAGCCGCGCCTATGATTTTTGGCCCCGCTTCACCGGCCACATCCTCTCGCACGAAGTCGGTGCGCTCAAGCCCAACGCAAAAATTTACGAACTCTTCGAACAAACCACCGGCTGCCACGGAAACGAAATCCTCTATCTCGATGACCTCCCCGAAAACATCGCCGCCGCCAAGTCACGCGGCTGGCACGCCATCGAGCATCGAACCCCCGAAGCGACTCGAGCGGCATTTTTGGAATTGGGAATTTTGGCTTTGTAGCGGCGTTTACTTCCGCTTGTTCATTTCGCGGTTGAGTTGCTTGAAGTTTCCTTGCTCGCAGCATTGGACGTAGCCTTCGGCGACGCGTTTTAGTTTTTCCCATTCGCGGCGGATGGCGCGGGCTTCGCGTGGGTTGATTTTGGAATCGGAGGCGGCACTGGCGACGGTGGAAAGGAGGTCGGCAAATTGTTTGACGACTTTGCTGGTGGCGGGGCCGAGGCGTTGGGGGATGTCGCCGTTGCTGGCGGTGACGGCGTTGTCGACGTAAAAGCCGCCGGTTCGTTCGCATAACCAATGGATGACGCGGGGATCGCCGGTGGCGTTGTAGAGGGAGAGGGCGCGGTCGAGGGGGTTGGGGATTCCGCTGGCGGAGCCGCTGTCGGGAGCCTCGGCCCACTTATATACGGTGGAAGGCGAGAGGTTCATGTCGTGTGCAATGATCTGGACGGAGGAGTCTTTGAATACGCGTTTGAGGAGACGGTGGGATTTCATCGCGAGTAGTGTAGCTGAAATCATAGAGGCTTGGGTACTGTAAAGTTGAGGAAAGTTTATAGTAGGGTCGGGGCCAGGCGGGCACAAAAAAACGGGGCCGGTGAACCGGCCCCGTTGTGATTTTTTTGCCTGGGAATTACATGTGATCGTGGCCGTGGTCGGGAGCGGCGGGCGCTTCCTTCTCGGGCACGTCAGTGATGAGGCACTCGGTGGTGAGCAACAGGGCCGCGATGGACGCGGCGTTCTGCAGCGCACTGCGGGTGACTTTGGCGGGGTCGACGACGCCGGCCTTCAAGAGGTCGGTGTATTTGTCGGCAGCCACGTCGTAACCAATATTGTCCTTTTTGGAGAGCACTTCCTGCACGACGACTGCGCCTTCGACGCCGGCGTTGCTGGTTAGTGCGCGCAGTGGGGCTTCCAGTGCGTGCCGGACGATGTCCACGCCGATTTGCTCGTCACCGCCGATGTTAATTTTCTTAACAGCGGGGAGGCAGCGCAGCAGTGCGACGCCGCCACCGGGGACGATGCCTTCTTCGACCGCCGCACGGGTAGCGTGCAGGGCATCTTCGACTCGGGCTTTTTTCTCCTTCATCTCGGACTCCGTTGCGGCGCCTACGTTGATGACGGCTACACCGCCGGCGAGCTTGGCGAGGCGCTCTTGAAGCTTCTCGCGGTCGTAATCGCTGGTGGTTTCTTCGATCTGACGACGGATCTGGTCGATGCGTCCTTTGATCTCTTTGGCTTTGCCGCCGCCATCGATGATGATGGTGTTTTCTTTTTCAACCACGAGGCTGGTCACGGTGCCAAGGTCGCTGAGCTCAACGCCTTCGAGCTTCACACCGAGGTCTTCGGTGATGAATTTGCCGCCGGTAAGGATGGCAATATCTTCCATCATCGCCTTACGACGATCGCCAAAGCCGGGGGCTTTCACAGCGCAAACCTTGAGCGTTCCGCGCAAACGGTTCACCACGAGGGTGGCCAGTGCTTCGCCTTCGACGTCTTCAGCCACGATCAGCAACGGCTTGTTGCCGGCGGCCACAACCTTCTCGAGGATGGGTTGGATGTCCTTCACGTTGCTGACTTTCTTCTCGTACAGCAACACGTAGGCGTCTTCATATTTGGCGACTTGTGTGTCGGAGTCGGTCATGAAGTACGGCGAGAGGTAACCCTTGTCGAACTGCATTCCTTCCACCACTTCAAGAGTCGTCTCGATGGAGCGAGCTTCCTCAACGGTGATGGTGCCGTCTTTGCCGACTTGGTCCATTGCGTCAGCGATGATTTCACCGATGGTGGTTTCCCAGTTAGCGGACACGGTGGCGACCTGTTGGATTTCGCCCTTGCTGGTGACCTTTTGGGAGATCTTGGCAAGTTGAGCCACTGCGGCGTCCACGGCCTGTTGCACACCACGCTGGATGTGAATGGGGCTCGCGCCGGCGGTTACGCTGCGAAGGCCTTCGCGATAAATGGCCTCGGCGAGCACGGTCGCGGTGGTGGTGCCGTCGCCGGCCACGTCGCTGGTTTTGCTGGCGGTCTCGCGGACCATTTGTGCGCCCATGTTTTCAAACGGGCATTCCAGCTCGATCTCTTTGGCCACGCTGACACCGTCTTTGGTGGCCGTGGGGGAGCCGAATTTTTTGTCGATGAGCACGTTGCGGCCTTTGGGGCCGAGCGTGACTTTCACCGCTTTGGCGAGTTTTTCAACACCGCGCAGAATGCCCTGTCGGGCTTTTTCGTCGAATACAAGTTGTTTGGCTGACATGTTTTTCTTTCTTTAAATAATAGGGGTTAGCCGACGATTGCCAGAATGTCGTCCTGGTTCAGGATTTTATATTCCTTGCCGTCGAGTTTGATTTCAGTTCCGCCGTACTTGTTGGTCAGAATGATGTCACCTTTTTTCACTTCAAAGGGAACTTTCTTTCCGTTGTCGTCGGTTTTGCCGGTACCCAGCGCGACGACTTTGCTTTCCTGCGGTTTTTCTTTCGCGGAATCGGGGATAATGATTCCGCCCTTTTTCACTTCAGCCTCTTCAACCGGTTCCACGAGGATCCGATCGCCAAGGGGTTTAATCTTTAGTGCCATGGTATTTCTGTTTTTTTGTTTTTAGGGTTAGTGTGATTGAAACCCCCGCGACACCCGCCGCGGGAAATTTATGCTTTCTCTTCTTCAACGACCTCGGCGTCGACCACCGGGCCATTGTCCTTTTTCTCTGAATCTTCGCCGCCGTCGGGTTGCGCAGCCTGTTCGGTTTGCTCTGCCTCGGTAGTGGCTTTATAGACCTCACCAGCGGCAGCCTGTACGGCTTCCTGCAGCTTCTCGTTGGCGGCTTTGATGGCATCCTGGTCGTCGCCGGCCAGTTTTTCTTTCAATGCTTCAGTCGCTTTTCCGAGATTTTCCTTGATGCCGTCGGAAAGTTTTTCTTCGTTTTCTTTCAACATTTTTTCCGCGGCGTACACGCCGGTGTCCGCTTCATTACGTATTTGAACCTGCTCTTGCCGTAGTTTATCGGCATCAGCGTTCTCTTCCGCCTCGCGCTTCATCCGATCGATTTCGTCATCGGAAAGACCGCTGGAATCCTTGATGGTAATTTTTTGTTCCTTGCCGGTTTGCTTATCCTTGGCGCTCACGTGGAGGATGCCGTTGGCGTCGATGTCGAAGCTCACTTCAATCTGTGGCATCCCGCGTGGGGCAGAGTCGATGCCGTCCAGCTTGAAGTTGCCGAGTTTTTTGTTGTCATTCGCCATCGGGCGTTCGCCCTGAAACACCACCACATCCACCGCCGGTTGATTGTCGGCCGCGGTTGAGAAAACATTGGATTTCTTTGCGGGGACAGTCGTGTTGCGCTCGATGAGTTTGGTGAAAATGCCGCCCTCGGTTTCGATGCCGAGCGAAAGAGGCGTTACATCCAGCAACAATACGCTGTCCAATCCCTCTTCTTTGTTGAGCACACCGCCTTGAATCGCTGCGCCAATGGCGACTACTTCGTCAGGGTTTACGCCTTGATTGGGCTGTTTGCCGAGCAACGCCTTGGCGGTATCCACCACGCGGGGCATCCGGGTCATCCCCCCGACGAGCACCAGTTCATCGATTTGTCCGGAGCTAAGTTCCGCATCGCGCATACACGCCTTCACCGGTGCGGTGGTGCGCTCGAATAAATCATCCGTGAGTTGTTCCAGTTTGGCGCGGGTTAGCTCCACTTTGATGTGCTTCGGCCCGGATTGATCGGCCGTGATAAACGGCAGACTAATTTCGTAAGTCTGTGCGCTGGACAAAGCGATCTTCGCCTTCTCGGATTCTTCTTTGATGCGTTGCATCGCGTCGGGTTGGCCGGTGAGATCGATGCCGCTGTCGCTTTTAAATTCTGCTACCACCCAGTCGATGATCGCATTGTCCCAGTCATCGCCGCCGAGGTGCGTGTCGCCGTTGGTGGCTTTCACCTCAAACACTTTGTCTCCGATTTCTAAAATTGAAATATCAAACGTGCCGCCGCCCAGATCGTACACGGCAATTTTTTCATCATTCTTTTTATCGAGCCCGTAGGCCAGTGAAGCTGCGGTCGGCTCATTGATGATTCGCAGCACCTCAAGGCCGGCGATCTTGCCCGCGTCTTTGGTGGCTTGCCGTTGGGTGTCATTGAAATACGCCGGTACGGTGATGACCGCTTGCGAGATGCTCTCGCCCAAACGCATCTCGGCATCCGCCTTCAATTTAGCGAGCACCATTGAGGCGAGCTCCTGCGGGCTGTAAGATTTTTTTTCGCCGTCGACATCCACTTCAATCGCCGCGTCGCCGTTGTTGCCGGAAACCACATTGTACGGCATCCGCTTGGATTCCTCTTTCACCTCATTGAACTTGCGCCCAATGAAACGCTTGGCGGAATAAATCGTGTTGGCGGGATTCGTCACCGCCTGTCGCTTGGCGGCATCGCCCACCAACCGTTCGCCGCCCTTGCCAAATGCCACCACCGAAGGCGTCGTGCGTTTGCCCTCGGAATTCTCCAACACCATCGCCTCCCCGCCGTCCATCACGGACATGCAGGAATTCGTTGTGCCCAAATCAATGCCTAATATCTTCGCCATAAAATTTTCTCCAAATTGGCCTCCACTGTGACACAGCACGTAAAGCCAACACCTTTAAGCAAATCTAATGCCACCCACTTATTCCCTAAAAATAGCGTTAAATCTCAAAGTTAGTCCCCAAAATAGTGCCGTTATGGCACAATTGCGCCACTTGAAAAGTATTTGTGTCACATCCTGGGAGGGCATCGGATAACCTTACCTTGCGGGATGCTTCACCTCGGCTTAACTTTTGGCGAGAGGTCTCAAACTATGAAACGAATTTTCATTTTTCTGTTAACCGCCCAATTGGCTCTGGCGGCCGACACGGCCAAATCGTTGCCGCCGGTGCCTTCAGGTGTGGCCGGCCAAAAGGCGATGGGTGTGGCGTTGGCGGAAAATTTGCGTGGGATGCGGTTAGTAAACCAAGATGAAATCAAGGGCAACCTTCGCATCCGCAGTCCGCGTGGCAAACGCGAAAATGTGCCGGTGACTTTTCGCGCCAAGATCGATGGCGCCGTGCAGGTGGAGACGTTTGTCACCGCCAAAGGTACTTTGCAAATTACCAAGGCACCCGGCAAACCCAACGAGTACCTGTTCACCGCGCCGAAAGCGAAGGAGGGAAAGAAAATAGAAGGCAAGGCACTAAACACAATCTTTGCCGGGTCTGATTTTACGATGGGCGATTTGGGATTGGAATTTTTGCAATGGCCCAATCAACAGGTGATTGGGCGTGCGTCGCGATTGCGCGAATCGTGCAACATCCTTTTGAGCACGCCCGAAAAAGTGTTGCCCGGCGGTTATAGTCACGTGAAGTGTTGGGTGGAAATTCACAACCGCGCCTTGCTTTGCGTGGAGGCATATCGCGGCACGAAACGGGTGAAATTGTTTCAGGCCAAATCATTCAAAAAACTGGAGGGCGAATGGCAGTTGCGCGAGTTGGAATTGCGCAATGATGTGACCGATGCGCGGACCCAAATCCAATTCGACCTGAGCTCGCCGCGTAAGTGATGGGCTGGGTTTGTCTTTTAACCGTGGTGGGCGGCGTGGCGCTATTCGTGGGCGCGACTTTTCTGAACCACAATCGCGAGCAAAAAAACGAACACGATTCAGTCGGGCCGTTGGTGCTCAAAGTGGGTGCCTCGGTGTTAATGCTCATCATTTTCATTTTGTGCATTCGTATGGGTAAAATCGGAATGCTATTAGCGATTGTTCCCGGTGTGCTATTAGGATTTATTTGGATTGGCAGTATTTCCGATTTGTTTATGGGTGGCGTGATGAATTGGATGACCGGTGAAGGCGAGGAGGTTGAGCCTAAGCCGTTTTATTCGGTGGCTGAAACCAAGCGCCATCGCGGTGATCCACAGGGAGCGATTGCGGAAATTGAGGATCAGCTTTCGCGTTTCCCCGGCGATTTTGAAGGGCAAATGTTGATGGCTGAAATCCAGGTGGTGACCTTGAAAGATTTCCCGGCTGCGGCTGCCACGTTGCGCACCATCTTCGCGCAGGAACATCACGCCATCGGCCAACTCACTCGCGCGATGAATACGCTGGCGGATTGGCAGCTAAAATATGCGGAGGATAAGGACGCTGCGCGCGCCACCTTGCGGGGCATCATGCAGCGCTTTCCAAACACCGGCGCGGAGCTGCTCACTGCCCAACGCCTCGCACGGATGGATGCCTTCATCGAATACCATGATAAACGCGATGCGGGCCAAGTAGTGAGCGATTGCCTCAAGCAACTGGAAACTCATCCGCTGGATAACGACACTCGTGAAAAATTGGCGTGCGTATATTTCGAGCGTTACGATCAGCCCAAGCAAGCGTGGACGGAATTGAATACCCTCATCCAGCGCCCCTTTCAACAATCGCGTGATGTGTGCCGATGGCTAAACATGGCGGCGGATTGGCATTTGAAACTGGATAACATCGCGGGCGCACGCAACGCGATGCAGCAAATCATCGCGATCTTTCCCAATACCGCGCTCGCCGAAGCGGCGGGCACGCGGCTTACTCGATGGAAAGACAAGGATGCCTAGTTGCTCGCGGCCGCAGTCGTTGGGCGCGTATACGTGCCAAGCTGCGCCACGGTCATCGACATCAGTCGATTGGCCAACGCAAGATCCGGGTTACGCCACTTGGTGCGTACTTGAAATGTGATCAGCGAAATATCCGGCGACTCCGCATCGGTTTGCACCTTCACCCACGCGTGGCGTTCGTTTACGCGGGCGGTCACGGTGTTTTTTGTAGCCTCAATCGAAGTGATGGTGCCCTCAAGCGTCAACACTTCCCGTACCGCCTGCATCGCCTTAGCCGGCGGCCAGTTGGGGCGAAGTTGGAACGTGTCCGAGCGGCCGGGGATCATCGTGAAATTTGATTTGCCGTCTTGGGTGGTGAAACAGCCGGTCAGAAATGTCATCGCAAGTGTCATCGTCAGGCCGGCTACGATTATGGAGTTCTTCAGTGTCCTCATTGGACGGCCATTGAAGGGGGGAGTGAAATTTTGAACAAGTGCGAATGATTCACAATCCAATCGAGTCTTGTCAGTAAGTGGCACGACGCGTAGGCTGCGCCGCTTTCGTATCATCGGATTATGAACAGGATTTTTGCAATCACCTTCATCGCGCTGTTGGCAGCAGGTTTTAGCGCAACCGCCCAAAAGGGCGATCGCAAAGGACAGGATCAACCCGAAGTGTGGCGCACGATGGACGTACCACCCGCGCCCACGCTCACGCCCGCGCAGGCGCTTAAGACGTTCAAGCTCGCTCCGGGGTTCCGCATTGAAATTGCCGCGGCGGATCCATTGGTGCACGACCCCGTGGCAATGGCTTTCGATGCCGATGGCCGGATGTGGGTGGTTGAAATGCGCGCCTTTATGCCCAATGTGGACGGCACCGGCGAGGATGCCCGCACCGGGCGCGTGGGAGTTTTGGAGGATACCAATGGCGACGGCAAAATGGACAAGCGCACGGATTTTCTCACAGACCTGCAAATGCCACGTGCAATTGCGCTGGTAAAAGGTGGCGTACTTGTGGCCGAGCCACCCATACTTTGGTTTTGCGAAGACACCGATGGCGATCTCAAGGCCGACAAAAAAACGGCAGTCCTCAAGAACTACGCGACCCAAGGCCCCGTGGAGCACACCGACAACGGCTTGATGCCGGGCCTCGACAACTGGCTTTACAATGCGAAGTCCACCAAACGTCTGCGGTTCATCGACGGCAAATGGGTGCTGGTAAATACCCGCTTTCGCGGCCAATGGGGCATCACGCAGGATAATTACGGGCGCATATATTATAACAACAACAGTAACCCCTTGTACGGCGATCTGATTGCGGGGCATTATTCCGTGCGCAATCCGCATCATCCTTCACGGCACGGGGTGAATGTGCCATTCTTCAATGAACGCACCGTGTGGACGTCCCGAGTGAATCCGGGCATCAATCGAGGCTACCAAAAACCAATGCTGCGCGAGGGGCATCTCGCTACTTGGACCGCCGCGTGCGGGCCGGTGATTTATCGTGGCGATCAATATCCGACCGCGATGGTAGGTGACGCATTCATCCCCGAGCCTTCGGGAAACATGATCCGCCGCCAACGCATCACGTGGAAAGCGAACGGGATGCCCGATGCGCAGAATGCGTACGACAAGGCCGAATGGCTGACCTCAACCGACGAGCGTTTTCGCCCGGTGACTATGGTCAACGGCCCCGATGGCTGTCTCTACATCGTGGATATGTATCGCGGCATCTTGCAGCATAAAGTTTATGTGACCTCGTTCCTGCGCAAACAAATCATCGAGCGCAAACTCGATGCGCCGATTGGCTTGGGCCGGATTTATCGCGTGGTGCACACGGGCAAAAAACCGAAACAATCCCCAAAAATTTCTAGCCAAAATTCCAGTCAACTCATTGCGCACTTGGAATCGGACAATGGTTGGTTGCGCTCCACCGCGCATCGGTTGTTGGTGGAGCAGGCGAATGTGAAGGCGCTCCCGCAATTACGCGAGACAGCCACGCACAGCGAAAGCCATTTGGCGCGGCAACACGCGCTATGGATTTTGGAGGGCACGGCCGGCTTGGACAGCGAAACCATCGCGGCCGCGATGAGCGATGAGCATCCGCGTGTGCGCATCGCGGCACTGCGCGTGGCGGAGGCATTCACGGCGGGCTTGGGGAATGCCGAAGCAGACACAGACGCGCGGGTTACATTGCTGACTCCGTTGACTCAAATTGTGAACGACAAAAACGTGGATGTGCAGCGGCAGGTGGCGTTAAGTTTGCCGGTGATTTCTGTGCCGGGAACGGAGCCATTGCTGCGGGCGTTTGTGGCGAAACGCGCGGGGGATGCGATCATTCGCGATGGGCTCATTACGGGTTTGGCGGGGCGCGAGCTGGAATTTTTGCAACGCGTGCCGGGCGATGCGGCGTGGAACAAAGAAGATAAAAACATCCGGGAGATTCTCAAATCGTTGGCCGGATGCGTGGCGCGGCAGCGCGATGGCGCGCGATTGGAGCGGTTGCTAAAATTGGCGGCGAAACAGAATTCGTATTTTCAGCGTGCCGTGTTGGAAGGTGTGTCGGCGGCAGCATTCCCGCGTGGGCGTGCGTTAAAACCGGTGGCCTTCAAATCCCAGCCGCTGGCGATGGCGGAGCTGGCGAAGAGTGCTGATAAACTCGTACGCGGGCACGTGGAGCGTTTGGGGAAATTTTTGGTGTGGGGCGAGGCGGCGCGTCCGCCCAAGCCGCCGCGCGCGCTGACGGCGGCGGAGCAGGGCCAATATGAATTAGGCAAAATTTTGTACACGGCTACGTGCGGGGCGTGTCATCAAGCCAATGGGCTGGGTGAGGAAGGCAAAGCGCCGCCGCTATTGGATTCACCATTTTTGGTGGGCCCGGCGGATCGGGCGATTGGTATTGTGCTACACGGGGTGACGGGGCCAATCACGGTGCACGGACGGCAATACAATATGAGTATGCCGGCATTGGTGGGTTTCCAACCGGAACAGGTGGCGGCGATTTTGACGTACGCGCGGCGCGAATGGGAGCACCGGGCGGAGCCGGTAACGGCGGCACAGGTGAAGCGGCTGATGGAGGCAAATGCCCGGCGCGAAGCACCATGGACGGAGGCGGAGCTGTTGAAGCTAAAGTAACGTGCGGCTAGGGTTCGGCAATGATTTTGATCACGGTGCCATTGCGGTAACGGAAAGTGATTCGGCTGAAGTAGCCGCCGCTGGTGATGTTTCTTACGGTTAACCCTTTGTAAACCCAATCCGCGCCGAGATCTTCATCGGGCCATCCGAAGAATTCATAGACCGCCGTGTATTGTTTGCCGAGGTAAAGCAGGTCGATGCGGTTGCGAATGTTACGGGCAGTGACGCGGTCATCCACGCTGTATCTCCATTCAGTGAGGCGTCCGCGGCTGTTGGGGTCAGGGATTTTTGGGTCTATGACTTCCACGTTGGTGTTGGTGGGCGGAGGTTGGGTGGCGACCGTGGGAGGGGATGCATTGGTGCCTGCCGCCGGTGGCGGGGTGACTGGAGCGGTGGCTCCTGGAAAGCTTGCCTCCGGCATAGTAGGGCCGGGGTAGCCGGCCATATTGGGAGGCAATGTCGGCGGAATCATTGCGATGAGGTTACCTTTGTGATCCCAAATAGTGCGCTTGGCGATTTGCCCGCCTTCGTACTCGAGCTCTTCGTTGCGCGTGCCGGAGTGGTTAAAATAAAGCGTGAGCTTGCCGCGACCGCTTTCGTAATTCCCAGATGGGATGCCATTGAAATTAAAGCTGGCGGCGATGATGAGGTGGCCGGTTTGATAGGTTTCGTTCAGGGCAACATTGCCGTTGATATGCCAAACCACGCGTTCGCCTTCGCGCAGGCCATCGATGTAGTTCACCGTTTCCCACAGGGTGCCATCATCAAAATATTTATGAACCATTCCGGTGAAAGGAGTTTCTTCGCCTTTCACGTATGTGAGATTGTCGGCTCGGCGTTCAATACTTTCGATGAGTACTTCATCATTGAGGAAGTACACCCAAACCACGAAGGCGGTGATGAGGGTGACCGTAACTCCGGTCCACACGCCGATCCGCATCCAATTGCGCTTGTTCTGGGGAACGGGTCCGGGATCAACAGTGTGAGTGTTGCCGGAGCCGGCACTGGTCACAAATTGCGGATGGGGCTTGGCGGGACCGCCCTCGGAAACGGCTTGGGCAGCGGCGATGGCTTCGGCGCGTCGTTGTTGGCGGAGGGCATCGGTTTTTTCCGGCACGCCTGGAATTTTTTCAAGCGTAACCCAATCGCGACTGCCATTTTGCCAGCACAAATCCCAAGCTTGGAGCTTGCCCTCGGCCAACATATGGCAGGCTTGATCGTGGGTAAAAGGCCCCATATGGTGCCCATCCCGGTTAATCAAGATATTCATCGAGACACACTTCGTTCAACATGGATAAACGTTCAACGTGTATAAAGATAGACCAAAACTGTTGTTTATTCAACGGAAATGGCAAATAAAAGTAGCTTGAAAATCCGGCTGTTTTATTTCGATAGGGCGACAATGTAGCCCTGAAGTCGCGAGGCGTGGTCATTTTGGGCTTCGCGTTGGTAGATTTGGTGGAGATTGCTACACATTCGCAGGAGGATGCGGCGCGGGCTGGCGGGCACGAGGAAGGCTTCGTGGAATTCGTAGCCGGCTTGCTTGAGGTATTTCATACAGTCAGCTTTGGTAAGCACGCGGCCGCGGTTGAAGGCGTCGATGTAAATTTCCTGGCGCGGATCCTGAAAGCGGCACAAGAAGTGGCCGGGCAAACCAATGCCGGTGACGGGGAGTTTCAGCCGGCGACACACGCCCAGATAAATCATGCTTAACGAAATGGGATTGCCCAGACGGCGATCGATGACGCGGTTCAGATAACTGTTCTCTGGATCGTAATAATTATCCTCATCACCGGTGAAGCCTTGTTCTTTGAAAAGGAATTGGTTGATGCCCGCGATGAGTCCTTCGGGCGTGGCGCCGAAATCGAGTTTACTGCACAAGTCGTGCGCGTAGTCATCAAGGATGGCGCGATAGGCGGCCACGTTGATCTCCGGATATTGCGTGCGCGCCAGTTGCCATAAGCCTTCCTCGAGATCCAGTTCTTCGCCGTGGTTCAGACAAAAGGCCGAGAAATCCGTGTCGGTTTCCTGACGATGAAAATGGGCGATAATTTCCTGCGTGCGTCGCCGCAGCACCGGATCCTCACTTAATGCATACGGCTCAAGCCACGCCACCACGCCAATGCCGTGCGAAAGGATTTCGGATCGAATGGCGCGATACACGCCTTTGTCGTCATCAGCCAAAAGTGAAATGAGGGCTTCCCGCTGTTTCACGGGCAGATCGCTCACCACGGCCTTGGGGGGGGCTTCACGCATGGTTCGCAGACAGTGTGGCAGCACCCCCAG
Source organism: Limisphaerales bacterium (assembly GCA_014382585.1). Lineage (NCBI taxonomy): Bacteria > Pseudomonadati > Verrucomicrobiota > Verrucomicrobiia > Limisphaerales > Limisphaerales bacterium. The sequence goes on from JACNJL010000036.1 coordinate 130,220, forward strand.
AGGAATGCAACCCGTGACCGCCAGAAATTCCTTGTCGGTTGTTCACCAGTAATTCACACCATTAATCAAGCCTAAAAAAGATTTTGCGCAAGGCACCATTCATCGCTATGGTGACCGGCCTTTTGCGCTGGTGAATGCGCGGAATGAATGAATTTTGATCAAGATGAGCAACAAACCGCAATTTGGGTTTCCCCCGAAACAAGGCCTTTATGACCCGGCTAATGAGAAGGATAGCTGCGGCGTTGGGTTTGTGGCCCATGTGAAGGGGGTGCCGAGTCACCAAAATGTGCTCGATGCCCTTGAGATGCTGGGCAATATGGAGCATCGCGGCGGCTGCGGGTGCGAGCCTAATACCGGCGATGGCGCGGGTATTCTCGTTGGTTTGCCCGAGACATTTCTGCGCAATGCGGCCAAGGAGGACTTGGGCGTGGAGCTGCCCGCAAAAGGGCGCTTCGGGGCCGGGTTGGTGTTTTTGCCGAAAATCGAGAGCGAACGCCAAAAGTGCATCGCTGCCGTGGAAGCGATTATCGCCGAGCAAGGGCAACGGTGCATCGGCTGGCGCGAGGTGCCATCGGAGACGGAGGCAGCCAATGTCGGCCCGGCGGCGCGTGCGGCGGAGCCGCACATCATGCAGCTGTTCATCGGCGCGGCGGACGGGTTGGAAGGGGACGATTTTGAGCGCCAACTTTATGTCATCCGCAAACGCGCCAGCCATCAACTGCGGTTCGATGAGGGCCTTGCCGAGCGGTTGTTGTTTTACATTTGCAGCCTGTCGAGCAAGGTGATGATTTACAAGGGCATGCTCAACACGGAGCAGGTGATGAAATATTTCACCGACCTCGCTCGGCCCGATTTTCAAACGCACCTCGCGATGGTGCACTCGCGGTTTTCGACCAACACCTTCCCGAGTTGGGATCGCGCGCAGCCGTTTCGCTTCATGAGCCACAACGGTGAGATCAACACGCTTCGCGGCAATGTGAATGCCATGCGCTCGCGGCAGGGCACGTTGGAAAGTGATTTGCTCGGGGAAGATTTAAAGAAACTGTACCCGATCATGGAGCCGGAATGTTCTGACTCAGGCAACTTTGACAACGCGTTAGAATTTCTGCTGATGAGCGGACGGTCCTTGCAGGAATCCGTGCTGCTAATGGTACCCGAGGCGTGGCAAAAGCACCGCCAAATGCCCCAAGCCAAGCGCGATTTTTACGAGTACAATTCCTGTTTGATGGAGCCGTGGGACGGCCCCGCGTCCATCGCGTTCACCGACGGCAAATACATCGGCGCCGTGCTCGACCGAAATGGACTGCGCCCGAGCCGCTATTATCTCACGCACGATGACCGCGTGATTATGGCCAGCGAAGTGGGCGTGATCCCCATCGATCCCGCCAATGTAAAAGCCAAAGGACGCTTGCAACCGGGCCGGATGTTCCTCGTCGATTTTGAGAAAGGCACGATGGTTCCCGACGAGGAAATCAAAGCCGATTTTTCCACCCGCCGCCCGTACGGCGAATGGCTCCGCAATCAACGCATCGAGCTGGACGATCTCGCCGCCGCTGGCGAAGCGCACGGCTTGTCTGCGAATACCCTCCGCCAGCGGATGCAAGCCTTCGGGTACACGACCGAGACGATGCAGTTTATGCTGCTGCCGCTCATCCACGAACTGCGCGATCCCGTCGGCTCGATGGGCAACGACGCCTCGCTGGCCTGTCTCAGCGATCAGCCACGGATGATTTACGATTACTTCCGCCAACTCTTCGCGCAAGTGACCAATCCCGCCATCGATTCCATTCGTGAGGAGGTCATCATGTCGCTCGAGTGCTACATCGGTCCCGAGAAAAATCTGGTCGATACCACCGAGGCCCAGTGCCAACGCCTGCGACTGCCGCATCCCATTCTCACCAACGAGGAATTGCACGCGCTTAAGGGAATGGATTATCGCGGTTGGCGCTCCAAGGAAATCGACATTACATTTCCCAAAACCGAAGGCCCCGCCGGCGTCGCTAAAGCGCTTGAACGCATCTGCGCCGAGGCGGAGCAAGCTATCGCCGATGGTTTCAGCCTCGCCATTCTTTCGGACCGCGCCATCTCCGCGGACCGCATTCCGCTGAGCACGTTGATGGCCACCGGCGCGGTGCATCATCATTTGGTGAAAAACGCGCTCCGCACGCAAATCGGCCTCGTGCTCGAGACTGGCGAAGCACGCGAGGTGCATCATCATTGTTTGCTTGTCGGTTACGGCGCGGATACGATCAACCCGTATCTCGCCTTCGAGTCGCTGTGGCAAGCGCGCCACGAGGGGTTGACCGATGCCGAGAAGTTTGCCGATGACGCATCCATCGTCGCCGCCTATCGCAAAGGCGTGGCCAAGGGCATGCTGAAGGTGATGGCCAAGATGGGCATCTCGACGTTGCACTCTTATAAAGGCGCTCAGATTTTCGAGGCCATCGGCCTGCGGGATGACGTCATTGACCGCTGCTTCATCGGCACTGCCAGCCGCGTGCAAGGCGTGAATCTCGATGAGCTTGCCGAGGAAATGCTGCGCCGCCACGCGCTTGGTTTTCCTGAGCGCGCCGAGGACGAATCGGAGAGCTTGCCCAACCCGGGCGAATTTCACTGGCGCGCCGAAGGCGAAAAGCACATGTGGAATCCGGAATCCATCGCCGCGCTGCAAACCGCCGCGCGCACGAATAATTTCGATTCGTACCAGCAATTTTCCAATCACATCAACAGCGACACCAAAGCGCGCTGCGCGTTGCGCGGGTTGATGGAATTCAAAGAAGGCGTCAACGGCGGCCCAATTCCCATCGACGAGGTCCAACCCGCCAGCGAAATCGTGAAGCGATTTTGCACCGGCGCGATGAGCTTCGGCTCCATTTCCGCCGAGGCCCACGAGGGTCTGGCCATCGCAATGAACCGCCTCGGCGGCAAGAGCAACACCGGAGAAGGCGGCGAAGATCCGGAGCGGTTCAACCCGCTGCCCAACGGCGATTCCAAGCGCTCGGCGATCAAGCAGATTGCCTCGGGCCGGTTTGGCGTGACCATCTGGTATCTCACCAACGCCGACGAGCTACAGATCAAAATTTCCCAGGGCGCAAAGCCCGGCGAAGGCGGCGAACTGCCCGGGCGCAAGGTGGACGACACCATCGCGCGCATCCGCCACAGCACGCCCGGCGTGGGGCTGATCAGCCCGCCGCCGCATCACGATATTTATTCCATCGAGGATTTGGCGCAGCTCATTCACGATTTGAAAAACGCCAACCGCGCCTCGCGCGTCAGCGTGAAGCTCGTGTCCGAAGTGGGCGTGGGCACGGTCGCTTCCGGCGTGGCCAAGGCCAAGGCCGATCACATTTTGATTTCCGGCGAAACCGGCGGCACCGGCGCTTCGCCGCTCACCAGCATCAAACACGCCGGGTTGCCGTGGGAACTGGGCATCGCCGAGACGCATCAAACGCTGGTGCTCAACGACCTTCGCAGCCGTGTGGTGTTGCAAACTGACGGCGGCCTCAAAACCGGCCGCGACGTCGTCATTGCCGCGTTGCTGGGGGCGGAGGAAATGGGTTTCTCCACCGCACCGCTTGTCACGATGGGTTGCATTATGATGCGCAAGTGCCACCTCAACACGTGCCCCGTCGGCATCGCGACGCAGGATCCGGAGTTGCGCAAAAAATTTGCCGGCGATCCCGAGTACGTTGTCAATTATCTGTTTATGGTCGCCGAGGAAGCGCGCCAAATTATGGCGAGCCTTGGCTTCCGCACGATTAACGAAATGGTCGGCCGCGTCGACGCGCTCGAAATGCAAAAGGCCATCGACCACTGGAAAGCCGACGGCATTGATCTTAGCGCCATTCTCACGCCCATCGAAAAACCGCACGCCGATGTCGGCACCTACTGCACGCAAAAGCAGGAGCACGATTTGGATCTCGCGCTGGATATGAAACTGCTCGATTTGGCCAAGGGCGCCATCGAGGCGGGCGAGCCGGTGGAGATCGACCTGCCAATCATCAACACCAACCGCACGGTTGGCACGATTTTGAGCAACGAATTGGCCAAGGCCCACGGCGCGGAGTTGCTGCCCGATGACACGGTGAAAATTAAATTCACCGGTTCCGCCGGCCAAAGCCTCGGCGCGTTTCTCGCCAAGGGCGTGAGCATTGAGCTCGAAGGTGACGCCAACGATTACGTCGGCAAAGGGCTTTCCGGCGGCAAGCTCACCATTTATCCGCCCAAAGTTTCCACCTTCGCGCCGGAAGAAAATATCCTCGTTGGCAATGTCTGCCTTTATGGTGCCACCGGCGGCAAAGCGTTTTTCCGTGGACGCGCCGCCGAAAGGTTTTGCGTGCGCAACAGCGGCGCGGCAGCGGTCATCGAAGGCGTGGGCGATCACGGTTGCGAATATATGACCGGCGGCCGCGCGATCATCCTCGGTCCAACCGGCCGTAACTTTGCCGCGGGAATGTCCGGCGGCGTGGCTTACATTTGGGATCCAGAAGACGCCTTTGCGCCCAATTGCAATATGGAGATGGTGGAGCTCGAAAAAGTGGAGGACGCCGAGGACATTGCCGAGTTACAAAGCCTCATCGAGGAACACGCCGAACGCACCGGTTCCACCGTCGCCGTCGAGGTGTTGGACAACTGGAGCACTGCGCTTGGCCAATTTGTCAAAGTGATGCCAACCGATTACAAACGCGTCCTCACCGAACGCAAACAACGCGAACAGGAACTGGTCGCTTAAAAGATTTTTTCAATGGGTAAACCGACAGGATTTATGGAGTTCGAGCGCGAGACCGTACCGTATCGCGATCCGCTCGAGCGTTTGAATGATTACGACGAGATCAACACCACGCCGGATGAGGGCCATCTGCAGACGCAGGGCGCCCGCTGTATGGATTGTGGGGTGCCGTTTTGCCAGTCGGCCAACGGCTGCCCGATCGATAACCTGATTCCCGAATGGAATCATCTCGTGTATCAAAAGCGTTGGAAGGAGGCGATTGATCGCCTGCACAAAACGAATAATTTTCCCGAATTCACCGGCCGCGTGTGCCCGGCACCGTGCGAAGGCTCGTGCGTGCTCGGCATCACCAACCCGCCGGTTACCATCAAGAACCTCGAGAACACGATTATCAATCGCGCCTTTGAGGAAGGTTGGGTGACCAGTGAAGCGCCCAGCAAGCGCACCGGCAAGAAGATCGCTATCGTCGGTTCCGGCCCGGCCGGCTTGGCCGCGGCGGATCAGCTTAACAAGGTGGGCCACGAGGTCACCGTGTACGAGCGCGCCGACCGCATTGGGGGCCTGCTGATGTACGGCATTCCGAACATGAAGCTCGATAAGGGCGTGGTGGAGCGTCGTATCAATCTGATGCGAGAATCCGGCGTGAAGTTTGTCACATGCGCGCATGTTGGCAAAAAAGAGGACTTCGCCTCCGGTCACATGACTCAGATCATGGAGGAACGCGGCTGCGAGATGCAGTACATCGATCCAAACGATTTGCAGAAGGACTTTGACGCCGTGCTGATGGCCACCGGCGCGACCAAGCCGTTTGATCCCTCCGGTCGCAATCCGGGCCGCGATCTCAAGGGCATCCATTTCGCGATGGATTTCCTCACGCGCAACACCAAGAGCCTGCTCGATTCCAATCTGAAAGACGGCGAATACCTCACCGCCAAGGACAAGCACGTGATTGTCATCGGCGGCGGCGATACCGGCGCGGACTGCATCGGCACCTCGCTGCGTCACGGCTGCAAGGATGTCGTGAACTTCGAGCTGCTCGACCAACCCCCGGCCGAGCGCGCTCCGAACAATCCCTGGCCCCAATGGCCGCGCGTCTATCGACTCGATTACTCGCACGAAGAGAATAAGGCGAAGAACGGCAACGACCCGCGCGCCTATCACATCTTGGCCAAAGAATTTGTCGACGACGGCAACGGCCACATCAAAGGCGTGAAAACCGTCGAGGTCGATTGGAGCAAACCCGTCGAAGGCGGTGCGCCCTTTAGCGAAGTGGAAGGTTCCGAGAAGGAATGGCCGGCCGATCTCGTGCTGCTCGCCACGGGCTTTGTTGGCCCCGAATTGGAAGTCGGCGAAATGCTCGGCCTCGAGACACAGAACCCGCGTGGCAATTGGCAGACCTTTATTGGGGAGCACGGCGAATTCACCACCAACGTGGAAGGCGTGTTCGTTGCGGGCGACTGTCGCCGTGGCCAATCGCTCGTCGTTTGGGCCATCAACGAAGGACGCGGTGCTGCGCGCGCCGTTGATCAATATCTCATGGGCAGCAGCTTGCTTCCCGCCCCGGGCGTCACGCAGGGCAGCGCACTGGCCGGCGTTTAGTGGGTTGGCGTTAATGTGTAATTTGTGCTAGGTTTCCCTTAACCTAATCGACTCCCAACCAAAGGATTCCTATGGAAATCACTAAGCAACTGGCCGTGTTTCTCGATAACCGTCCCGGCACCCTGGCGCGTGTGTGCGATGCGCTCGCTGAATCCAAAGTTAATATCCAAGCGCTTACCACCAGCGACACAGTAGACCACAGCGTCGTGCGAATGGTGGTGGACGATCCGCAAACCGCCGTGTGGTTGCTCGAAGAACACGGTGCGATGGTCGTCGAGGACGACGTCGTGCTCGTCGAGGGCGACAACAAATCCGGCAGCCTCGCCGACATCGCCCGCAAGCTCCGCGATGCCAAAGTGAACATCGAATATTTATACTGCGCCACCCCCCCCGCCTCGCGCAAAGGACTCCTCGTGCTCCGCGTGGACGATCCCGCCAAGGCGTTGAAAGCCCTCAACGGCGGTTGATAAAAAATGCCATTCGCCGAAGCAAAAAAAACACGCATCCTGTGCGGTATGAGCGGCGGCGTGGATTCCTCCGCCACCGCCGCGTTGTTGATCGAGCAGGGCTATGACGTCGTCGGCGTCACCCTCAAGCTGTGGCCGCAGGACTGTGTTTCCCGCGCCGAAGATAAATGCTGCGGCCCGCAAGCGGTCATGGACGCCCGCTCCGTTTGCCATAACCTTGGCATCCGCTACTATCTCATTGATGAAGCGGAAGACTTCCAGAAACACGTCATCCAATATTTCGCCGACGAATACAAAGCCGGCCGCACGCCCAATCCCTGCGTGATGTGCAACGAGCATCTCAAGTTTGGCCGCCTCATCGAGCGCGCCGATCAGCTTGGCGCTGAGAAGATTGCCACAGGCCACTTCGCCCGTGTGGAACAAGATGAAACCACCGGCCGTTATCTACTGAAGCGCGGCCGCGACGAGCGCAAGGATCAAACCTATTTTCTGTTTTCCCTGCGGCAAGATCAACTTTCCCGTGCCCTGTTTCCGTTGGGCGAGAAAACCAAAAGCGACACGCGCGATGTCGCCCGCCATTGCAACCTCAAGACCGCCGACAAAGAGGAGAGCATGGAGATCTGTTTTGTGCCGGATAACGACTACGGCGGCTTCCTGCAAAAGGCCGGTCTCGCCGAAAAGCATCGGGGCGAAATCGTCGACCTGAACGGCCGCGTGCTCGGGCATCATGACGGCATCGAATTTTACACCATCGGCCAACGCAAAGGCCTGGGCATCAGCGCGCCCAACCCGCTGTACGTCCTCGAACTCAACGCCGAGGAAAACCGCGTGGTCGTCGGCCCCGTTGAGAATCTCGAAAGCGAATCATTCGAAGTCGAACGCTGCAACTGGATCCCGTTTGCCGAGCTGACCGGGCCCATCGAGGCCACCACGCGCATCCGCTACAATCATTCCGGCACAGCGGCCACCATCGAGCCCGGCGAAAACGGCCGCGCCACCGTCCGCCTCCACACCCCCCAACGCGCCATCGCCCCCGGCCAAGCCTGCGTATTCTACCAAGACGACCTCGTCCTCGGCGGCGGCTGGATTGCACGGTAATCGGGGGGGGGCTGTTTACACTTTGCGCCATTCCAATGGACGAGGTGGAACTCGTCTCTTTTATCAGCGTTTTCGATTATGGGAATCCAACCCGTATTTTGTGGCCGCCAACTCATGAGCCCTCGTTTCCGGGAGGGTATCGAGTAAACCGCAGTCACCGGCTACGGCATCCATCCAGTCCTGTTGCGGCCAATTGCCCAGCGGTTGCACGGAGCCTTGAATCAGAAGTCCAAAACGATTGCGGCGTTGAGCGGCGCCGGCGATTTTTTTGCCGTTCCAAAGGAGGTCATGAAGTTCGTGCCCCTCAAAGCATTCCCCGGGCTTGGGGCGGCGACAGCAATCGGCCAGTGTTGTTTCTATCCCGATCGCTTGAAAGGCTGTCTGTAACAGGGCATGCACACGGTGATAGCTTTCCGTCGCGGGCAGGGCGGTCCAGTCATGATCCTTGGGGAAGGTGAGGCTGTAGGTCCAATCGCCGTCATGCGGCACCAAACCGCCGCCCGTGCAGCGGCGGATTAAAGGCCGCAGCGCGGTGGTTGTTTCGAGTTCGGTAATCTTTTGGGAGTAGCCAAAGGTGGCGCAGGGTTGGGTCCATTCGTAAAATCGCAGAATCGGCTGACCGATCGCGGCACTGTTTTCCAGCAAGGCCTCGTCCAGAGCCATGTTGTAAGCCGGTTCGCCTGAGCCGCTCTCGAGTAATAGCCAGTTCATCATGGGGCGGAAGGGCACAGATGGCGGATTTCGCAGGCGGCACAATCCGGCTTGCGCGCAGCGCAGCGGCGCCGGCCATGCCAGATGATCCAGTGACTGAAGAGAGTCCAGTGCTCGCGCGGCACGAGCTGGATCAGGTCTTTCTCAATTTTCTCGGGCGTCTTGGCCGAGGTGATTTTTAAGCGATCGCACAGGCGCGCCACATGCGTGTCCACCACCACACCTTCATTGATGTTAAAGGCGTTGCCGAGAATGACGTTGGCCGTCTTGCGCCCCACACCGGCCAGCGCCACCAGTTCCGGCATCGTCTGCGGCACCTCGCCATTGTGGTTTTCGACGAGGGCGTGGCAGGCATTTTGAATACTCTTGGCCTTGTTGCGAAACAGGCCGATTCGCCGGATGTCATTCTGCAATTCCTCCAGCGGCACGGCCGTGTAATCGGTGGCCTGGCGATATTTTTTGAAGAGCTCGGTCGTGACGATGTTGACCTGCTTGTCCGTGCATTGGGCAGACAAAATGGTGGCCACCATCAGCTCCAGCGGGTTGCGATAATTCAGCTCACAATGCGCGTCGGGATACGTCTGCTGAAGCCCCGCGATAATGTCGGCGAGGCGTTCGCGTTTGGCAGTCTGAGATTCTCGCGGCATTTTTATGAACACAGATGAGCAGGATATTCAGGATGAGAAAAAGAAAAAATCCTGAATATCCTGCTCATCATTGTTAGAAAACCTTCCCAACGGTGTTACACCAATTCCGGTTCCTCGATGGAGGCGGGGCGGGGGTGGAGTGGAGTGCCGTCGGGGGCTTCGGGGTACTCGAATACTTTGCCTTCGAAGTTGCGGATGACGACGCGGTCGGCGTTGTGGCTGAGGACGTAGTTGGGCGCGACGGGCACCTTGCCTCCGCCACCGGGGGCATCGATGACGTATTGCGGCACGGCGTAGCCGGTGGTATGGCCGCGGAGGGTTTCCATGATTTCCAAGCCGCGACGGACGCTGGTGCGGAGGTGGGCGCTGCCATTGATGAGGTCGCACTGGTAAATATAAAGTGGCCGCACGCGACACATTAGCAATTTTTGCAGCAGCGCTTTCATGACGATTTCGTCGTCGTTCACGCCCTTGAGCAGCACGGATTGGTTGCCGAGTGGGATGCCGGCGTCGGCGAGGCGGGCGAGGGCATCGCGCACTTCGGTGGTGAGCTCGCGTGGGTGGTTGGCGTGAACGCTGACGAAGAGCGGATGAAATTCGCGCAGCATCGCGCACAGCTCGGGGGTGATGCGTTGTGGCAGGAAAATGGGGATGCGGCTGCCGATGCGGATGAATTCCACGTGCGGAATCTCCCGCAGCCGGGTGAGCAAGTGCCGGAGCTTGTCGTCGCTGAGCAGCAAAGGGTCGCCGCCGGAAAGCAGCACGTCACGCACCTCGGGATGTTCGCGGATGTAATCGAGTTGCTGTTCGAAGTTGGGCCGGAAGCCATAGCCGGTGGCGTTGCTGACCATCCGCGAGCGCGTGCAGTAACGGCAGTAAGCGGCGCAGCGGTCAGTCACCAAAAACAAAACGCGATCCGGATAGCGATGTACGAGCCCGGGCACGGGCGAGTGGCTGTCTTCACCGCAAGGGTCGTCCATTTCCCACGAGGCGGTTTCCGTTTCATTGATGCTCGGCAGCACTTGCCGTCGGATGGCGCAGTCCGGGTCATCAACGTCGATGAGATTAAAAAAGTGTGGCGTGATGGCCATCGCCAGTTTGGTGTCGGCCAACCGCGCGCCTTCGGTTTCGGCTTCGGTGAGAGTCGGAAGGTGCTGTTGCAGTTGCTCGAGCGAAGTGACGCGGTTTTTTAGTTGCCATTTCCAATCGTCCCAATCGGCATCGGTCGCACTATCCCACGCACCGCGACCGGCGGAGTGGAATTGCTTGAGTTCGCTCAGCAAATTGTGCGGGTTAATGGTGGATGACATATGCGGGCATCTTACCGACGCGGGCTGAAGGTGTCAATTCAGCCGGTGTGCGTTGGCTCAAGGTCGGCGGAGGATTTTGCTCAAGGCGTTGCTGGGCCGATTGGGGGCGCGTTTGAGGTCGGCGAGAATGGTATCGAGCAACGTGAGCGATTGCATGGCCACTTTGCGTCGTGCGGCATGGGCCTCGGTGGTGAGGGTGGGGATGGGCCCGTTGGGTTGGTGGGGTTTGCCGATGTATTGCTGGAGCACCAGACGGTATTCGCGGGTGATGCGCGTGAGCTGGGGCGGAGCGTTAATTTCCACGAGAATCAGTTTCTGTACCAGTGGTAACAGCACTTTTACGTGATTGGCGTGGGTGCCGGTTTGTAGATATTCGCGCAGCGGCACAGATTTCCGGCCATCTTCGCGCGCGGCTTCCACGCTTAATAAGTTGGAGAGGTGCCCCTGCGCGACGTTGGGCATCCAGCGATTTTGGGCATCGCGATTGCGAAAGCGCGTTTGCGTGAGCGACCACCATTGCTCAGCGGCAAGCATCGTTTTGAAATCAAACGCGGCTAGAAATGCGTGTTGACTGTTGGCGCGGCGGTTGGTTTCGCGGATAAAAAATTGCATACGCCGGGCGCCATCGGTTCGGGCCAGTAAATGGGCGGTGAATAAATGAGCGTGCGCGCGGTAACGCATAAGGCCCTCGCCGAGTTGTAATTCGGCGGGTGGCAAACTAAGGTTGAGATAGGATACCTGAGGGGTGTTTTGAATGACGACTCGACTGCGGCGTAATGCGTCGGGTTGAAACAAATTATTGGCGCGGTTAAGTGTGAGCGATGCGAACAGGGCAGGGCCGTTTTTTTGGGTGAGTATTTCGGTGAATCCCTCGGTAAGCCAGGGCGGGATGCGCGGGGTTTTGCGGCTGTAACGGCCGGCGTATTCCTCGATCAACAGCGACACCATCGCGTGTAGTAGCTGGCGGCTGGGCAGTTCCTCCGGCACGGTGAGTTGATATCGCCATTGATCACCAAACGCTTGGCGCTCAAGCACCGGCTTCGTGCCCGGCGGCAGGTTGATGATGCGCAGCATGACGTGGCCGTTCCATAGATCGCTCACGCCCAATTCGCGCAGCAGGTGTTTCTTGGTTTCTTCAGCAAAAAAAATGAGGCTGTGCGCATTCACTCGCACGACGGCGGGAATCCCGTTTTTGCCGGAAACAATCGGGCGCGGCGCACGATCCAGTTTCCAAATCGCGGAGAATTGTTTGGTGACGCTCGTCACCGGCTGTGGTCTTCGGAAAGGTTGCGCGTCGGCTGTGCTCCACAGTGCGGAGAAAACTAAAATGAAAAGAGCGCGCGTCATTGCGTCAGGTTTTCTTCGGCTTCTTTTTGGCGGCCGGTTTTTTGGAATCCGTTTTATTGTTGTCCTTGCTTCCTTTGGAATCTTTGGAATCAGATTTTTTCTCAGTGGCTTTCTTGGCCGCATCGGCGGCTTGCTTTTCGCCGCTCTTGTAGCTTTCGCTGCGATAATCGGTTTCGTAAAAACCGCCACCCTTGAAAATAATCCCGGCGCCGGTGCCAAGCAGTCGTTTGACTTTACCCTTGCCCCATTTTTTTTGGGCGCACGCATCCTCCGGGCAGATTTTTAAGTGTCCTGCTTTGATGGAATGAAAAACCTCAATGGTCTTTTCGCATTTGGCGCACGAATACTCGTAAGTTGGCATGAACTGGAACCCCCTCCTTCTGCGGAAAATTTACGGTAAAACAGACGTTCAAGTCAAGTGGATGACGGCTTGCTTTACACAGGTTATTCACATAGGGTTTTCGCGAACCCCAAATCGCCTTCAGGCGATCCATACGCTATGACTATGATGACCCGCCAAAAAGTAATGGACCAATACTTCATGGACGCCCGGCACAAGCTGATCGACATCGCCGCGTTCCTTGACCGCGTAGAAGGCGCGGAAGGTGCTGAAGATTTTCGTATGGTCGCCTTTCGCGACGCCATCAAGCATCTCGAAGACGGCGGCAACGACCGCGCCAAAGACGTGCTATTGGCCTTCAGTGATCCAACGGAAGAACCGATTGCGAAAGCGCCAGGGAAGGGTGCTTGTGGGGCTTGGCCAGGAAAAGACGCTTAAGCAACAGCGATGCATTTCATCGAACCTCATGCCCATATGGTCAGTCGCACGACTGACGACTATGCTGATATGGCGACCGCCGGTTGCGTGGCGCTTTGTGAGCCGGCGTTTTGGGCTGGGTTTGATCGCAGTAGTGCCGATGGGTTTCGTGATTATTTTCGGCAGTTGACGGAGTACGAACCCAAACGCGCGGCGAATTTTGGGATCAAGCATTTCACTTGGCTTTGCATTAACCCGAAGGAATCGGAGGACATGGCGTTGGCGAAGGATGTGCTGGAGGTGATTCCGGAATTTATGGACTGCCCCAACGTGCTGGGCATCGGCGAAATTGGCCTGAACAAAAATAGTCGCAACGAAGTGAAGGTGCTCGAGCAACACGTGGACCTCGCCGCGGCGCACGATCAACTCATCCTCGTCCACACACCGCATCTCGAGGATAAACACAAAGGTACGCGCTTGATTTTGGATGTGCTGAAAAACGACAGCCGCATTAAACCCGAACGCGTGATGATTGATCACGTGGAGGAACACACCATCGGAATGGTGCTCGACGCCGGTCATTGGGGTGGGATGACGCTGTATCCTGAAAGCAAATGTTCCCCCGCGCGCGCCATTGATATGATCGAGCGCTTCGGCAGCGAGCGATTGTGGTGGGACGCCGCTTGTGACTGGGGCCCCAGCGTGCCGCTCGCCGTGCCACGGACTGCGGTGGAAATGCGGCGCCGCGGTCACGAGGAGGCGTTGATTGAGAAAGTGATTTTTAAAAATCCGAAGGCGTTTTTGAGCCAGTCGGAGCGGTTCGTTATTTAATGACCAAGTCGCAATGACCAAATCCCAAGGAATTTACAAATCCAAAGCTCCAAGTTGAACTGCTGACTTGGGATTTGTTCATTGGTCATTCCCTGGTAATTGGTCATTGGTAATTGGGGATTTTTTCCCCACCCTTTCCCCGTGAGGCTCAACCACAATCTCCAACTCGCTTACTGCACCAACATCCATCGCGGTGAAAACTGGGCGCAGACGTTTGAGTCGCTGCGAACGCACACGTTGGCGGTGCGGGATGCAGTGGCGGCGGGCGAGTCGTTTGCCATTGGGCTGCGGCTCAGTGAAGTGGCGGCGCGGGAATTGAGCGGTCCGGCCACACTGGAACGTTTCCAGCAATGGCTGGCGGATGAAAATTGTTACGTGTTTACGATCAACGGTTTTCCCTTTGGCAATTTCCACGGCACGCGGGTGAAGGAGCAGGTTTATGTTCCCGACTGGACCGACCCTGCGCGACTCGAATATACGAACCGGCTTTTTGATTTGATTGCCGCGCTCGTGCCCGACGGCATGGAAGGGAGCGTGAGCACCTTGCCGGGGTCGTTCAAAGAATTCATCACCGAGCCCGCGCAGGAACAAGCCATCCGCGACAATCTTTGGGAATGCGTGGAACACATCGCGAGTTTAAGCGAGCGCACCGGTAAAGCGCTGCACCTCGGTTTGGAGCCGGAGCCGCTCGGCTATTTTGAAACCAGCGCGGAGACGATTGCCTTCTTCGAGCAATTGCGCGCGGAGCATCCTGATGATGCACGGCTCGAAGCGCATCTCGGCGTCAACTACGACACCTGCCATCTCGCCGTGGAATACGAGGAAGCTGCTGACGCACTCGGCGCATTCCGCGCGGCTGGCATTCGCATTAGTAAACTGCATCTCAGCGCCGCGCTGAAAGTCACGCCCGATTCCGACACGCGTGCACGGCTGAAGCCATTTGAGGAGGATGTTTATTTGCATCAAGTGATCGAGCGGATGCCGGACGGCACTCTCACGCGCCATCGTGATTTGGATGTGGCATTAGCGGCGGAAACCCAAGCTGACGAGTGGCGCATTCATTTTCACATTCCGCTGCACTGTCCCGATGGGGAATGGTTTGCCAGCACACGAAATCACATCGATGACGTGCTCGATGCATTGCAAGCCGATCCGAGCCTTTGTTCGCATTTGGAAATGGAAACTTACACGTGGGAAGTGTTACCCGCCGAAATGAAAAACCTTACCGTCGTCGAGCAACTCGTCCACGAATACGACTGGACGCTCGCCCAATTGCGCGCGCGGAACCTCGGATGAAAATGCTGCGCGCATTATTGGTGCTCGGTCGCGTGAGCAATCTGCCCACCATTTGGAGTAACTGCCTTTGTGGTTGGCTGATCGGTGTGGGGCTCAGTGATTCGTTTCGGATGGATTGGGCAATGTTCGTCTGGCTCGCCAGCGGGGCCACCGCGATGTATCTCGGCGGGATGGTGCTTAACGACGCTTGCGACGTGGCCTTCGATCGCGAGCATCGCCCCGAGCGGCCCATTCCCAGCGGTGCGATTACGGAAAAATCGGTTTGGTATTTGGGCATTGGATTATTGGCGGCGGGCACGGGGTTGCTCGCCATTCCCGGCGGGGCCACGGCATTGTTGGCGCTGGCGTTATTCAACTGCATTTTGCTTTATAATTTCATCCACAAACAAACTGAATGGTCGCCCGGGCTCATCGCGGCGTGTCGATTGTTGCTCATCGTGTTGGCGGCGTGTTTTGCATTTGGAACCACTGGGAATGAAGCCACTTTCTTTGCGCATATCCAAAGCGGCGCGGCGGTGTGGACGGCGTTGGTTTTGTTTGCGTACGTCACCGGCTTGAGCTGTTTGGCAAAGGTGGAAAGTGCGGAAGGACCGGTGCGATATTGGCCGTGCGCGTTGCTGGCGTTGCCGGTGGGTTTGGCGTTAATGGTGAACGTGGGTGACTCGCGAAAAGATGCGCTGTTGGTGGGAGCCATTTTGGTGCTGTGGGTGGTTCGTAGTTTACGATCCACCTTTTGGGCCAAACAACGCAACATCGGCCGCACGGTGGGCGGATTGCTCGCGGGGATTGTGCTGGTTGACCTTCTCGCCGTGGCGCAAGCGCCCACGGAAATTGCCGCGGTTTTTTTAGGCTTGTTCGTGCTGGCGCTGGCGGCGCAAAAATGGGTACCGGCGACTTAGTTTTCCGATGAATGCAGCGTTCGACCTTTGAAGGTGAGTTCGGCGATGCCGGATTTGTCGAGGTGGCCCAAGCCCATCGCGGTCATTTTTTCGTATTGCTTGTAGGCGGCTTTGGCGAGGGGGAGTTTTAGTTTTTCTTCATCGGCAAGTTTGAGGGCGATGCCGCTGTCTTTGGCGGCGTGCGCGGCGCTGAAGTAGCATTCGTGATCTTTGATGACCATATCTTCACCATCGGTTTCCAGCACGCGACTGTTAGCGCCGGTTTGGCTGAAGACTTCGCGGACCACGTCGAGGTCGAGGTTCATCGAATGGGCAAGGCCGAGGCCTTCGGCGAGGCCGGCGGTGTTGATGTTCATTACCATATTGAGCAACGCCTTAAGCTTGGCGGCGGCACCGGCGGGGCCGATGTATTTGTTGGTGATGGACAGGGCATTGAGCACGGGTTCGGCGCGGGTGAACGCTTCCTCGGCACCGGCGCACATTAAATAAAGCGTGCCGTTGCGGGCTTGGGTGATGGAGCTGGCCATACAGGCTTCAAGGGTTTGGGCTTCGTGTTTGGCGGCCCATTCTTCGACTTTGATGTGGGTGGCGGGGCTGATGGTGGCGCAGTTAATAAAGAGGCGGCCATTGGAACGGGCGAGCAGGGAGCCGCTGCTGTTGAAAATACTTTTCATCGCCTTGTCGTCGGTCACCACGGTGATGATGATGTCGGAGTATTTGGTGACTTCCGGTAGTTTGGTGCAATGCCGTGCGCCGATTTCTTCGGCTAACGATTGTGCGACGGGAGTGTTGGCGTCAAAGACGGCGGTGACGTTGAAGTTTTGTTCCTTGAGGCGGCGGGCCATATTGGCGCCCATACGGCCTACGCCGACGAATCCGATTTTTTCTGACATAGTTTGAGGAGGGTGGGTTGGGTTTGTTGGGTTTACTGGGTTTTTGCGTAGGTTGGGCCCGCGCAAATATCTGGTTCGCACGAAACCCTAAAGGGCTGCCGCTACGGTGGCAACGGATTTTTGCCCTAAAATGGCCGGGGAACTGGTGGGCAAAACGAGCGTGGGGCAGGGTGTGGTTTGCTCGGTAAGATGGACCTGAATGTGCTCGGCACTGAGCGCGGCGAGTTTGGCGGTGATTTCGGTGCGGACCAATTCGGGCGTGTTGCAGTCGCTGCTGAGGTGGGCGCAGTAGACGTGGCGGAGGTTGGGGTGCAAAATTTGCTCCAGAAAATCGGCTGCGCCTTCGTTGGAAAGATGGCCGTGTCGGCTGGTGATGCGTTGTTTGAGATGGGGGGGGCGGATAAGATCGCTGCGCAGGAGGTCAAGGTCGTGATTGGTTTCGAGCAGGAGCACTTCACATTCGCGCACGCGGTCGGCAATGAGGCGGGTGCCGTGGCCGAGATCGGTGAGCCACCCAATGCGTGCGGCGGGGGTGTGGATGACAAAGCCCACCGGCTCAATGGCGTCGTGCGGCACGGGGAAGGTTTCAACGGTGAGGTCGCCGACTTCAAAGGGTTGGCCGGTTTCGAAAATGCGAAACTCAAAGTCGCATTTATGAATGCGTCGGATTTCGTCCGCGGTGGGGCGGTTGCAATAAATCGGGATGCCAAGCTTGGCATTGAGCACGCGCAATCCTTGGATGTGGTCGGTGTGTTCGTGCGTGATGAGAATGCCATCGAGCCGCTCGGGGGTGCGATCCAGCGCGAGCAGGGAATTGCGGATGCGTTTGGCGCTGAAGCCGCAATCAACGAGCACGCGCGCGCCGGGCGTTTCCAAATACGCGGCGTTGCCTCCGGAGCCGCTGCCGAAAATGGTGAACCGAACCTCCTCCACGCGCCAAGTGTACGGGGAGCGGATCGGGGGCACAAATTAAATTCATTCACACATTGCGGATTGGTCGGGGGAGGTTATATTGGCAGAACCCTTTTTTGGCGAAACGAAAGTGCAAGCAGTTTGCGTGCCATTGGCCTTGCCTTTCGGAGCCAAAACCGGTAACTACAGACAGCCGCCTGACCTATGGCTTTTGAACCAAGAATGCAATTGGGACAGAGACTTGCGCAAATGCAGGTCATGTCTCCGCAGATGCAGCAGTCGCTGGCCTTTCTCCAAGCGCCGATGCTGGATTTGCGTTCGATGATTAACAAGGAGCTTCAGGAAAACCCGGTGCTCGAGGAGCTCTCGCCTGATGAAGCCGCCCCTGCCGATAATGGCGATGCCACGGCGGAGGCGAATGGCGAAGCTCCGGAAATCCAGCCACCCGACGGCACAAAAGTCGATCCCACTGAGGAAAGCAATGGCGAGCCGGTGGATGATTTCAGCAAGGAACTCGAGCGCCTCGCGGAGATGAGCGAGGAGTGGCGCGATCATTTCAATGCATCTCAAGTCGCCCCCACCACTCGCCCGAGCGAAGATGATGATGAGCGGCGGCAGTTTATGATGGAGTCCATCACCAGCGGCACGTCGTTGCAGGATTTGTTGATGGAACAATCCAAGATGAGCGATTTGAATTTGGAAGAGATGAAAGTGGCTGAAGAAATCATCGGCAACATTGATGACAATGGATTTCTGCAAATGAGCGTGGAGGAATTGGTGGAGGCTACTGAGTGCGACCGCGAAGTGGTGGAGGAAACGCTGTCGGTCATTCGCTCTTTCGAACCGGCCGGCGTGGGCGCGAGCGATTTGCGCGAGTGCCTGTTATTACAACTGGAACGTCAGGGCAAAATCGACACCGACGAATACAAATTGGTGGAGCATCACATGGATGCGCTGGGTCGCCGGCGGTTTCCCGAAATCGCCAAGGCGCTGGGCGTGGAAATTGATGAGGTGCAGGACATCGCCGAGAATATTTCCCACCTCGCCCCGCGTCCCGGCAGTGCGTTTAAAAATGAACCGGAGCAGTACGTGTTGCCCGAGGTATTTGTGGGCTGGAAGGATGATCAATGGGAGGTCACCTCCAATCGCGAGGAAGTGCCGCAGTTACGCATCAGCAATTCGTACAAGGATTTGCTGGCGGAAGCGCGCGACTCGAAGGACGTCCGCGAATACATCCGCGCCAAAATTCGCGATGGCAATTTTCTCATCAAGAGCATCCATCAACGGCAGGACACCATCCTCAATATCGCCCGCGAAATTGTGGCGCGGCAGGAGGCATTTATGGAAGAGGGCGTGTCGGCACTTAAACCCATGACGATGTCCGAGATCGCCGAGAAAGTGGAAGTGCACGAAACCACCGTGAGCCGCGCGGTGAGCGGCAAGTATATGAAAACGCCGCAGGGGCTTTTTGAAATGCGGTTCTTTTTTACCGGTGCCATCGCCACCACCAGCGGGGAAGGCGTCAGCAATACCAGCGTGAAGCAAATGATCGCCGATCTTGTAGAAAACGAAGACAAAGCAAAACCGCTTTCAGATGAACAGTTAGTGAAACTGCTCGGTAAAAACGACATCAAAATCGCCCGGCGCACGGTGGCGAAATATCGCGGCGAATTGGGCCTGCTCTCTTCGAGTATGCGGCGAGTTTATTAACCTCGAATTGCGCTTTGTTATTTGAGCGCCGCCTTCGTTTCATTTTGCAGAAACTCCAAGTCCTCCCTCAGCTCGTCGGTCTTTGACGCGCGATCCATACGGTCGATAAACAAAATGCCGTGCAGATGATCGGTCTCGTGTTGGACGCAGCGTGCGAGCAAGCCGCCGCAGACGAACTCAATGGGTTCACCGCGGGCGTCTTCGGCTTTAACGCTGACTTTTTCCGGGCGCGTGACGTCGCCATAAATTTCCGGAAAACTCAGGCAGCCTTCGGCACCGCTGACAGGGTCGTTGAGCGGCATTACTTCGGGATTGATCAGCACCAGCGGCATCAGCGAATTTGGATCCGCCGTTTCGCCATCAATTTCCAGCGTGCTCGGTCGATTCTCGGCAGCGCGAATATCAATCACCGTGAGCTGAATTGCACGCCCCACTTGCTGCGCAGCGAGGCCGATGCCGCGATATTCCTCCATCGTCTCGAACATATTGCTGATGAATTCCTCCAGCTCAGGCGTTATCCTTTCCACCCGTGCGCCCTTCTCGCGCAGCACGGGGTTGCCATAAATAGTCAGCGGCAAAACCATTACTTCGTCTCCACCCCCAACAAGCCGAGGATGCGCTCGAGGTCGTCGTCTGAAAAATATTTGATGGTGAGCGCGCCTTTGCCATTGCGATGCCGTAAACTGACCTGTGTGCCGAGTGCTTGTTTGAGGCGATTTTCCAAATCCGAAATGTGCACATCGGCCTTCGTGCCGCCGGTTGTTTTTGTTTTGGGTGCCCCACCACTTTGGCCGTTTTGTAAATTGCTCACCAAAGTCTCTGTGTCGCGCACGCTGAGGGTGTCGCGGATGACGCGGTCGGCAGCGAGCTGTTGTTGCGCGGCATCGTCCAGCCCGAGAATCACTTTCGCGTGTCCCGTGGCCAAGCGGCCTTGGCGCACGTGGGTTTGCACGTCTTCATCAAGCTTGAGCAATCGCAGCGCGTTGGCCACGGCGGCGCGGCTTTTGCCCACACGCGTGGCGGCTTCTTCCTGCGTGAGTTGGAACGCATCAATGAGCAGACCGTACCCTTGCGCTTCCTCAATGGGATTCAAATCCTCGCGCTGCAAATTTTCCACCAACGCCATCTCGAGCACTTCAGCATCCGTCGCCTCGCGCACCACGGCGGGCACGGTTTCTAATCCCGCGATCTGCGTGGCGCGCCAGCGGCGTTCGCCCGCGATGAGCTCGTACTCTTCGCCAACCATTCGCACGACGAGCGGCTGAATGATTCCGTTGGCTTTAATCGATTCCGCCAGGCCTTCGAGTGCTTCGCGGTTAAATTCCTTGCGCGGCTGCAACGGGCACGGCTTCAGTTTTTTCCAATGCAACCGCAACACACGCTCGCCTTCCGCCACAGGGGCCAGGGCGGGGGTGGCGGCGTCGGGTGCGGCAGGCACGCTGGGGGGAGTTTCCTTTTGGGTTCCCAACAACGCGCCTAATCCTCGGCCTAATCCGGTCTTCGCCATGCGTGTTTGTGGGGCAGTCACATTGGGATGTCAAAGGCGTGTTTTTCACAATATCCTCGGCGCGTGACGCATAAGAGTGGATGGATCGCCGACCGCGTGGCGCATTTGGCCGAAAACAAACAAGGCCATGATGCGCGTTACCTTGGCTACTTCGAGTGCTTCAATGCCGGTGAATTTTACGAAGCCCACGATGTGCTTGAGGATTTGTGGCTCGAAACACGCGGTACCCCCGATGCCGATTTTTATAAAGCGCTCATTCAACTCGCCGGCGGATTTGTGCACCTCACGATGCACGAAAACCCCAAGTGGCCCGCCGCCGGCCATCGCCTCCGCCCCGCCCATCGCCTGCTCGGCAAGGCGCGGGGCTATTTGGAAAACTATCCCGCAGATCATCACGGCCTCGATGTGACGGCCGCCCTCGCCCTCATCGACCAATGGCGCACGCAGTTGGAGGAGAATGATTTCCAGAAGAATCCTTTGCATCAACACGATGCACCCACCCTTGCCAAGCCTCGATAGGGACACGCACAGGGCGTCCCTGCCAACAACTGAAGCTTGCCCCCGCTTGCCGCCGCCTCTAGGCTCGTCAACCATGAGCGAGCAACAGGTTGACGAGCGGATTGCGGCATTGGGCCGATACGTACTGGACGGCGGCACGATTGAAAAGGATGACGCCCTTTTTCTATTCGAGCTCGAAAACTCCGCGGATATCCACACGCTGCTGTCGTGGGGCAATCGCATTCGCGAGCATTTTAAGGGCAACAAGATTCATCTTTGCTCCATCGTCAACGCCAAGGCGGGGGCGTGTTCGGAGAATTGTTCGTTCTGTTCGCAATCTGCCGCGTACCAAACCGGATCACCTCGGTACGGGTTTGTGGATCCCGAGCCGGTTGCTGAGGCGGGCGAGGAGGCCAATCGTAATGGCGTGACGGCAGTCGGCCTGGTGGCGGCCTGGCGCGGATTGAAAGAAGGCCCGATGCTCGATGAGGTGTGCGATCGGATTCGCGAAATGAAGGATCAGGGGCAGACTCGGCCGGATGCGTCACTGGGTTTGATTGAGTCGCAGGAGGTGGCCAATCGGCTGAAGGATGCTGGTCTTGAATGCTATGGCCATAATCTCGAAAGTTCGGAACGTTTTTTTCCGGAACACTGCACGACACACACGTTTGAAGATCGCCTGCGCACGATTGGGTTTCTGAAAAAGGCGGGCATCAAGATTTGCAGCGGCGGCATTATCGGCATGGGCGAGACGCGCGCGGATCGATGTGATCTCGCCATGAGCTTGCGGGAGATCGATGCCAGTGTGGTGCCGGTGAATATTCTGAATCCCATCGAAGGCACGCCGCTGGCGGAACAGGAATCGCTGCCGCCATTGGAGATTCTCAAGACCGTTGCCTGTTTCCGATTCATTTTACCGCGCAAGGAAATCATGATTGCCGGTGGGCGCACGGTGAATTTGCGCGACCTGCAATGCATGGTGTTTCAGGCCGGCGCCAGCGCGTTGATGGTGGGTAACTATCTCACCACGCTAAATCAGCCGGTGGAAAAGGATCTGCAAATGCTGCGCGATCTCGGGCTCGACCCGGATTGGACGGAGTTTGATCCGAATGACACGGGCGATTGCGGTTGTGACGAGAAGGAATCCTGCGCCCCCACTGAGGCTTCCGAGACGGTAACGGCCTAGCCGTGAACCCTCGTGGGCTCAATGACGGCTGTTATCGCGGCGACCGCATTGATATCGAGTCTGTGCTCACCGACTGCCTCGCTGCCGCCGAGGCCCATGGCTGGACGGTTCGTTGGTTGGAAACAACGAGCCCGCTTCGGCTCCTGACCCTCCATCGTGCGCCGACCAATCCTCGCCGGCATCTTTATTTATCATCCGGCATTCACGGCGATGAGCCGGCCGCGCCGTTGGCGATGTTGCAGTTGTTGGAGGAAAATAATTGGCCGGAGGACACGGAACTGTGGCTGAGCCCCTGCCTGAATCCCACTGGGTTTCCGATCAATTCCCGCGAGAGCGCCAGTGGCGAGGATTTGAATCGAGATTACAAACACCGGCGCACCCCGGAGATCGCCGCCCATGTGGCGTGGCTGGAAACGTTGCCGGATTTTGAGTTCACTATCCAACTGCACGAGGATTGGGAGGCGCAGGGGTTTTATTTTTACGAACTGAAAATGGACGGCACCCCCACGGAGCCGCGCCGTGTATTGGAGGCTGTGTCGGCGGTGTGCCCGATTGATCATTCGCCGGAAATCGATGGGCGCAACAATGATAGCGGGCTCATCAAGCCTGAGCTGGATCCCGCTGTGCGCGAGCTATGGCCGGAAGCGTTTTGGCTGGTGATGAACAAAACGCGCCTCAGTTACACTTGCGAGGCGCCGTCGGATTTCGAGATGGCCGTGCGGGTGGAGGCGTTGGTGACGGCGGTACGAGCGTTATTAACCACAGAGGCCCAGAGCGCACAGAGTTGAAAATTTATTTATATTTCCAGTTCTTATCCTTCCCCTCGGCCATCCATTCGAGGGCGGTGGCGATGCGTTTTTCGCGGGTGACTTCGCGTTTGGCTTCGGTGATCCATTCCACGTATTCGCGCTGACAGCTGGGAGAGAAATTCTCAAACGTCTTCTTGGCCTTCGCGTTTTTTGCCAGGGCCTTGGTGAAATAGTCGGGCACGGGCAAGGCCTTGCGTTTGGCGGGTTTGGGTGGCTTTTTGCCGCTGGCATTCAGGGCCGCGGCGGCTTTGATGTACTGGATCATCACTTTGTCCGCGGCCAAGTCCTTCACGTCGGTGAGTTTCTCGCAATTCATGAACGACGCGCCATCGTGGTCAAACAGGCCGTCCGGATCGGCCATTTCTTTCGCGCGCCAAAATCCAAAACGCACATGCGCCTTGAAGGCGGCCATGCCGGCCACGATACCCTCGTGCATGAACGCCGGCGCGCCCCATTTCATTTCCTCGGTCATCTGCGGACAGGCCTTGTGCATGAGCGCGCGCACATTGCGTAAAATGGGCTGGGCAAACGGCGCGGCCTTTTCGATGTAAGCATCGACCTTGGGGTTGGCGTTCTTCATGGTAGATTGACGACATTTTGCGGTGTGCCAGCCAAAAACGCACGCAGGTTTTCCACCGCAATCTCCATCAAACGCGCCCGGGCCGCGCGCGTGGCCCAACCGATGTGCGGGGTGATGATGAGATGGGGCGCGGTGAGCAACGGATTACCCGCAGGCGGCGGTTCAGTGCTCAACACATCCGTCGCCGCGCCGCCGATGCGGCCTTTGGCCAGAGCGGCGGCGAGATCGGCTTCGTTGACCAACGGGCCCCGGCCGGTGTTGATGAGAAATGCGCCGGTCTTCATTTGCTCGAGCAGCGCGGCGTTGACGAAGCCATGGTTTTCATCGGTCAACGGACAATGTAAACTCACGACATCTGCCTCGCGGAAGAGCGTGTCGCGATCAACGAATTGTGTGTCCGGTTCGTCGCGGACTGTGCGGGTGTGCACGAGAATCTTCATGCCGAACGCCCGGCCAATCCGCGCGACGGCTCGGCCAATCGCACCGTAGCCGACCAAGCCGAGTGTGAGCCCGTGCAATTCCACGAGCGGTTTTTTCCAGTAACAAAAATCGGGGCACG